>DATJKV010000001.1:0-3884 GCA_035491155.1 Magnetospirillum sp.
CGATCTTCCAACTGCCGTCCGGTTGGCGGCATGAGGTGCCGTAAGCGGCGGCGGCTTGACCGGCGACGACGATGTTCTGCTGGAACTCGCGACAGTAATTGCCGCTGGAATCCGTACCGTCGCGCACCGGGATGATGGTGCCGGAATGGCCGTTGCCCGGGTTGTTCCAAGCAATGGATTGTCCCATGGGAGCCTGACGAGCCGACAGTTCGGCGTTATTCGCAGCCACCACGTCGGCGCGGTCGAGCGACTGGCCCACCTCGTGGCCGAGGAAGGCGCCCAGCAAAGTGCCCGCCGCCGTGGCGGCCAGCTTGCCGGTGCCATGGCCGAACTGCGCGCCGGCCACCGCGCCACCGACGGCGCCAATAACGGTTCCGCCGGTGGTCTTGTCGATGCCTGGGCTTGGCATCACCTGGCCCGTCGGCCCCATGGGCGGCGGTGCAGGCATGGGCTGAACCGGTACCGCCTGGGGCGGCGGCGCGGCCGGCACCATCTGCCAGGGGCTCGGACAGGCCGGAACCGCAGGGTAATAGCCGGGCGGATTCGGGCAGTAGTAATAGAACTGGCCGCCGGGCGGAGCCACCGCCACGGGCGGGCGATAAGGATCGGGATAGGGGTAGACCGGCGCCGGGTACCAGTACCAAACCCCGCCCACGATCCACCACCAGCCCTCGCGCCCTTCATGCCAGCCGCGCCACCACGATCCGTGATGCCACCGCTCGATGTCATGCTCACGATAAGGGTGTGGGCCAGCATGCCACTCGCGGTGCTGCGCCTGCGCCTGACCGATCAAACCGACCAGCGCAACAGACACTGCCAACGTTCCGGTCGTCCACCGCATTTCCATTCTCCTCGACCGCAGCCATATTAGGCGGTCGCAGCCATCTTAGCCCCCTCTTGTATCTGGCGTATGGCATCGCGGCTGAGGAGTGTAACAGCTTGTATCCAAGCCATCTGTGCGACAGGGCGTCCGCCGTGCTCCGGAAACGAAAAAGGGGCCAGCCCAGACACGGGCTGACCCCTTTTCAAAATGCGTTGGTGGAGCTGAGGGGAATCGAACCCCTGACCTCCGCAGTGCGATTGCGGCGCTCTCCCATCTGAGCTACAGCCCCACGCGAGGCGCCGAAAATAGGCAAACCGCCACACCCTGTCAAGCGCGGGTTAGGAGGAGAAGACGGCCGCCTTGGCCGCCGGTCGCGCTTGCGCGCGCGCCTGTCTGTGAGTAGGGTTGGCCCGCGCGCAACCAAACCGAGGTCCCAGGCCGATGGGCGTCATCCTCGTTCCCTTGTTCACGGTCATCCTGATCGCGTTGAAGATCTATTGGTACGTGGTTTTGGCCACGGTCATCTTCAGCTGGCTGCTGGCCTTCGGGGTGGTCAACACCTACAACCACGCGGTCCGTACCATCGGCGACGTGCTGGCGCGACTGACCGAGCCGGCGCTGCGGCCGCTGCGGCGCGTCCTGCCCGATTTCGGCCCCGTCGACCTCTCGCCCATCGCGCTGTGGCTGATCATCCTGTTCGTCCAGATGGTGGTCGAAAACCTGCTGCGGATCGTGATGACCCTATGACCGGCGCACCGGTCGCCGCGGCGCCGGGGGGTGTGCGGGTACAGATCCGCCTGACGCCCAAGGCAGCCCGCGACCGCATCGACGGATTGGCGGCCGAGGCCGACGGCGGCACCGTGCTAAAGGTGTCGGTGACCTCGGTGCCCGAGGACGGCAAGGCGAACGCCGCCCTCATCAAGTTGTTGTCCAAGCAATGGCGGGTGCCCAAATCGGCGATGGAGATCGTCCAGGGAGCCACCGACCGGCGCAAGGTACTCCACATCACCGGCGAGCCGGGGGACCTCCTGGCGAGCCTCGAAGAATGGATGGCGAAGCTTAAATGACCAAGGCCAAGCTGATCGACGGCAACGCGTTCTCCGCCGGATTGCGCGACGAAATCACCGCCCGCGTCCACGAGATCCGCGAGCGCAACCACATCGTCCCCGGCCTGGCCGTGGTGCTGGTGGGCGAGGATCCGGCCAGCCAGGTCTACGTGCGCAACAAGCACAAGCGCACGGTGGAAAGCGGCATGAATTCGTACGAGCACAAGCTGCCCGTCGACACCACCGAGGCCGAGCTGCTGAACCTGATCGAGGGCCTGAACGACGACCCGGCGGTGCACGGCATCCTGGTGCAGCTGCCGCTGCCCAAGCACATCGATTCGCAAAAGGTCATCGAGGCTATCCGCCCCGACAAGGACGTGGACGGCTTCCATCCGTGGAACGTGGGCAAGCTGGCCGCCGGCGGCCTGGGCCTGATTCCCTGCACGCCGCTGGGTTCCATGATGCTGCTGCGCGATACCCTGGGCAAGTTGTCGGGCCTGAAGGCCGTGGTCATCGGCCGCTCGAACATCGTCGGCAAGCCCATGGCGCATCTGCTGATCCGCGAGAGCTGCACCGTCACCGTGGCGCATTCGCGCACCAGGGACCTGCCCGGTGAAGTGCGTGCCGCCGACATCGTGATCGCCGCCGTCGGCCAGCCCGAGATGGTGCGCGGCGACTGGATCAAGCCGGGCGCCACCGTCATCGACGTGGGCATCAACCGCATCACCCTGCCCGACGGCAAGACCAAGCTGGTGGGCGACGTGAACTTCGCCGAAGCGGTCGAGGTGGCCGGCGCCATCACCCCCGTCCCCGGTGGTGTCGGCCCCATGACCATCGCCTGCCTGCTGCGCAACACGCTGACCGCCTGCGCCCGCCTGCACCGGCTGGACATCCCCGAGGCCGAGCCCTGGGCCTGATGCCCTTGACGGGAAGCCTCTGGCACCTTGTGCTGGCCGAACTCGTCTTTCTCGCCAGCCACAGCCTGACCAACCGCCCAAGCATCCGCCGAATGCTGGGCGGCGGACGGCCTTTCACCATCGCCTATTCCATCCTGTCGCTGCTGCTGCTGGCGTGGATGATCGCGGCGTTCCGCGACGCCCCCACGGTAGTGGTGTGGAACCAGGCGCCGTGGATGCGCTGGGTGCCGGTGCTGACCATGCCGGTGGTGTGCGTTCTGGCGGTGGCCGGATTGACTACCCCCAACCCGTTTTCCCTTGGCCCGGGCCGCAAGGGCTATGATTCCGCCCGCCCCGGCATCCTGCGCCTGAACCGCCACCCGGTGCTGTGGGCAGCCACCCTGTGGGCCGGCGCCCACATGGTGCCCAACGGCGATCTGGCGGCGCTGATCCTGTTCACCCCGCTGCTGCTGCTCGGCCTCGCCGGCCCAATGATGCTGGACCGCAAGCGTCGCCGCGACCTGGGCTACGAGGAATGGTCCCGGCTCGCCGCGTTCGACCGCGACTGGGGCGCCATGGCGCGCGAGGTGGGTTGGAAGCGGGTACTGGGCGGCCTGCTGCTCTATGCCGCCCTGATTCACCTGCACGAAGCGGTCATCGGGGTAAGCCCGTGGCCGATCTGACAGTTCAGACCTTCAGCCGCTCCGCCACCTTCTCGTAGCTCTCCACCTGCGCCAGCGGGCCGATGGCGGCCAGGGTCGGGGTGGTGGAGAACAGGCGCCGCGCCACGCGGATGATTTCCGCGTTGTCGATGGCCTCGACCTTCTCGACCACCTCGGCGGTGGGGATGGGGCGGTTGTAGACCAGTATCTGGCGGGCCAGCTGTTCGCAGCGCGAGCTGGTGCTTTCCAGGCTCATCAAGATCGAGGCCTTGAGCTGGGCGCGGGCGCGCAACAACTCGTCCTCGGACACGCCGTTCAGCACCTTGACCACCTCGTCGCACATGACCGGGATCAGCTCGGTCACTTCGTCCTCGCCGGTGCCGGCATAGATGCCGAACAGGCCGCCATCGGCATAGGACGAGGTGAAGGAATAGATGGAATAGACCAGGCCGCGCTT
>DATJKV010000002.1:0-2076 GCA_035491155.1 Magnetospirillum sp.
ACGGCACATGGTCTGCGGCACCACCGCCAGGCCCAGGCCGGCGCCCACCAGCCGGATCATAGTGGACATCTGATGGGCTTCGACCGCGATGCGCGGGGTGAAACCGGCGGCGCGGCACAACTGGCTGATCTTGTCATACAGGCCGGTGCCAATGTGGCGCGGGTTCATCACCAGTCCTTGGTCCGCCACCTCGGCCATCGACAGCCGGTCGCGGCCCGCCAGCGGGTGGTCGGCCGGCAGGGCCATCACCAGCGGTTCGCGCAGGATGCGCCGCGCCGCTACCCCCGCCGGCAGGTTGCTGTCGGCCGGGCGAGCGAAGCCAATATCCAGCTTGCCCTCGGCCACCGCCTCCATCTGCATGCCGGTGGACATCTCGCGCAAGGACACCCGCACCTCGGGATAAAGCTGGCGATAAGCGCGCAGGATGCGCGGCATCACGTCGGTGAAGGGGACCGAGCCGGTGAAGGCGATGTCCAGCCGCCCGGCCTCGCCGCCGGCCGCCGCGCGGGCCAGCCGGGGCAGGTCGGCGGCGCGCGCCAGGATGTCGCGCGCTTCGTCCAGCAGGGCGCCGCCGGCCGCCGTCAGCTCCACCTTGCGGCGGTTGCGGTCGAACAGCCGCGCCCCCAATTCGGCCTCGAAAGCCTGGATCTGCTGGCTGAGTGGCGGCTGCGCCATGCGCAGGCGTTCGGCGGCGCGGCCGAAATGCCGTTCCTCGGCAACGGCAACGAAATAGCGCAGATGGCGCAGCTCCATGATATTTCCTGCATATCATTGATCGCCGTGTAATATATTGGATATTCCAGCCCGGGGACAGTTAGCATCGGCCTCCAAGTTTCGGAGTTCCGATCATCGCCCTCGACCGCCGCCGCACCGCTGTCTTCGTCGCCGGTGCCAGCGCCTTTCTCGACATGTACTGCACCCAGGCCTTGCTGCCCGAGCTGGCCCGGCACTTCAACGCCGGCGCCGCCGAAGTGGGGCTGACCGTCACCATGTCGACCCTGGCCACTGCCCTGGTGGCGCCCCTCATCGGCGCCATGGCGGACATGTTCGGCCGCAAGCGGGTCATCGTCGCCGGCGCCCTGGCGCTGGTGCTGCCAACCCTGGCCATTGCCTGGGTCGACAGCCTGCCGACCATCCTGGCACTGCGCTTCCTCCAGGGCCTGTGCATGCCGGCCATCTTCACCGTCACCATGGCCTATGTGGGCGAGGAATGGCCGCCGGCCCAGGTGCCCGAGGTCGTCGCCATCTATACCGGCGGCACCGCGCTGGGCGGGGTGTCGGGACGGCTGATTACCGCCGTGGCGGCAGATTTTCTGGGCTGGCGCGACGCCTTCATCGTGCTCGGCGCGGTCAACCTGGCCGCCGGCCTGGCCATCTGGGCGCTGCTGCCGGCGGCGCGCAACTTCCGCCCCTCGGCCTCGCTGGCCGACACCCTGCGGGCGGCGCGCGGCCACCTGACCAATCCCCGGCTGGCGTCCACTTTCGGCATCGGCTTCACCATCCTGTTCTCGTTGGTGGCCACCTTCACCTACGGCACCTTCCATCTGGCGGCCGAGCCGTTCCGGCTGTCCACCACGGGCCAGGGCACGATCTTCCTGGTCTATCTGCTGGGCACGGTGGCGGCGCCGGTGGGCGGCAAGGTAATCGCCCGCATCGGCGCGGTGCGCGGGCTGGCCGGAGCGGTGGGGCTGGTGTGCGTCGGCCTGGCGACGACCCTGGTGCCAGTGCTGGCGGTGGTGGTAGCCGGGCTGGCGATCATGGTGGCCGGCATCTTCATCTGCCAGACCGCCTCCATCAGCATGATCAGCGCCACTGCCAAGACCTCGCGCTCGGCCGCCATGGGGCTGTACGTCACCCTGTACTACCTGGGCGGCAGCCTGGGCGCTATCGTCCCCGCCCCGGCCTGGCACGCAATCGGCTGGCCGGGACCTGTGGCCATCATCATCGCGGTGGCCCTGGGCGGACTGGGGTTGGCAGCCAAGTGGTGGCCCCGCTGACGGGTACCGACCTCAGACCAGCGGCGACACCTTGCCGTCCAGGTCCATGATCAGGGTTTCCACCTCCAGCTCGGGGTGT
>DATJKV010000003.1:0-8732 GCA_035491155.1 Magnetospirillum sp.
CCAGCACCTGGAATTCCTGCGTGCGCTCGGCTGCGACCAGATGCAGGGCTACCTGTTCTCGCGGCCGCTGCCGGCCGAGGAGATGGGCCAGATGCTGGTCGAGGGGCGACGCCTGCATTTCAACGGCCAGCGCCGGCGCGCGTAAGTTCCCGATCCATGGACACCGCCCATACCGCCGCCCCGCCGGGTGCCGCCATCAAGCATTCCTATACCATCCCCTGCGCTTCGGCCTTCCGTGACGCCATCGAGGCGTTGGCGGCCAAGCGGCGGGTCAATGTGGGCGACGTGGCGCGCTCGGTTCTGCTGGTGATACCGGCCGCGGTGATCGCCGAATTCCCCGACCCGGGCGAGCCCGCCCCCGACGACCGCGAGACGGTCATCCTGAAATCCGGTCCCGCCCAGGGGCGGCCGTGGCGGCGCAAGCCGCGCCTGCAGGTACGCATGGCGCCCGGCTACCAGGTGGAGTTCATCCGCCGGGCGCTGGCGCTGGCGCTGGCCATGGACGGCGGCCGCTATGTGCTGAAGCTGGAGGACCCGAGCAAGCCCCCGCCCCGCCCCGAACCGCCGCCACCCCAGCCGCAACCCGAGACCGCCCTGGCGGTACAGGCCGCCAACGAGGAGGTGGAACGCCTGCGCGCCATCGTCAGCGTGCTGGCCTTTGATCCGTTGCCCCAGGGCGTCAACAGCCGCGACGAGGCCTTGCACGTGCTGGGCTTCCCGCCCGGCGCCCACCCCGACAAGCGCACCATCCGCGCCCGCTTCCGCATGCTCGCCACCATCCATCACCCGGACAGCCAATGCGGCAGCCACCACCGCATGAGCCAGCTGAACCAGGCCATGGAATTCCTGCGGGACTGACGCCTTAGTCCTCGGCCACCGCCTCGACCCGCATCCGCACATAGGTGGCGGGCAAGGTGAAGATGAAGGTCGAGCCAGTGCCGGGACCATCGGATTCCACCCAGATGCGGCCCTCGTGGCGCTGGACGATGCGGCGGCAAAGCGCCAGGCCGACACCGCTGCCCTCGTAGCGGCTGGCCGGGTGCAGACGCTGGAATACCTTGAACAGACGGGCGATGTGTTCGGCGGCGATGCCGATGCCGTTATCGCTGAAGCTGAACCGCCAGGCGGCGCCGTCGCGCCCGGCCGAGACCTGGATCGCCGGGGCGACGCCCTCGGCGTGGTACTTCAGCGCGTTGCCCACCAGATTTTGGAACAGACGCTCGATCTCATCCGCACTGGCCAAGATCTCGGGCCACTGGCCGTCCACCGCAACCTGGGCACCGGTCTGCTGAATGACGGGGGACAGGAACATCAGCGCCTCGTCCAGTACGCGGCGGCTGTCGGTCCAGTCCATGGGCTGGCCCAGGCGGCCGACGCGGGAATATTCCAGCAAGGCCACCAGCATGCGATCCATGCGCTTGGCACCATCCACCGCGAAGCCGACGAATTCCTTCATTTCGTCGGTGGCCGCCGCACCCAGGCGGCGCTCCAGCAGTTGGATGTAGCTGGCGACCATGCGCAGGGGCTCACGCAGGTCGTGCGACACCGCATAGGCGAACTGCTCCAGCTCGGCGTTGGAGCGGGAAAGCTCGTCCTCGAATTCCTTGCGGTGGGTAATGTCCAGGAACGAGGACACCACCGCCACCGGGCTGCCCTGGCCGCCGCCCCACAGGGGGGCGGTGTTGACCTCGACCCAGGTAATCGAGCCGTCGGCCTTGTGCAGCCCCATGACCACCCCCGAGCGCCGCTCGCCGGTGCGCAGGGACGCCATGGCGGGCATGTCCTCGTCCTTGAACGGCGCGCCATTGGGATGGAGGGCGAACGGGCTGACCGACCCGGCGCCGCCCAGGATGCGCTCGGCCGCCGGGTTGCGCGCCAGCACCGTGCCGTCGGCGCTTTGCACCACGATGCCTTCGGCCAAGGAGTCCACCACCGTGCGGTAACGTTCCTCGCTTTCCTTCAGCGCCCGCTCGGCGGCGCGCTGCGAGGTGGTGTCGGTGATGGTGAGGATGGAGGCGTAGGGCCGCCCGTCCTTGGCCAGCAGGGGCCGGGTGTTGACGTTAAGCCAGCGCACCGAGCGGTCGGGCAGGCGCAGCCCCAGGGTGAAGTTGTCCAGCGGCTGCCCGGTGACGGCGGTGACGATGCTGGGGAATTCCTCGGGCGCCAGCTTACGCCCCGAGGCGTCGCAGGTGTCCCAGCCCAGCACCCCCAGGGAATCGGTGGGGTCGCTGGGCACCATGCGGGCGAAGCCGTCGTTGTGGAAGGTTACCAGCCCGGTGGGTGACACCACCGCCAGTCCCTCGGCCATCACCGACAGGGTGACGCGCTGCAAGTCTTCCTTCTCGGCGATGGCGCGCGACACCCGTTCGGCGCGGAAGCTGAAATGGACGATCACCCCCAGCGCCAGCAGCACCACGATGGTGGCGGCGGTTCCGCGCAGCACCGTCTGGCGATTGATGTCGCGGGTGCGCGCTGTGGCGGCGTCCAGGCCAATGCCGCTGACCATCACCTCGCCGCCGACCAGCCGTTGCCAGGCATAGACACGCACGATGCCGTCCATGCGCCCGGTCTCCACATAGGTGCCGCTGGGCTCGGAATCGGGTTGCAGGAACGGGCGGTTGGAAGACACGCGCTGGCCGTAGGATTGCGACGTATCGCGGGTGCGCAGCAGATACACGCCGTCGGCGCTGAACAGGGTCAGCACGTCGGTGTTGTCCGCCTCGAATTTGGCCAGGCGGGCGTTCCACTGGTCGGGGTCGACGGCCAGAGCCACCACGCCATCGAAGCGCCCGTTCACCGTTACCGCCTTGGCCACCTGGAGGGTCCATTTGCCGGTAAGCCGCCCCAGCACGGGACTGTTGACCACCAGCGGCCGGGCGGGATCGGCGGCCAGCAGCTTGAAATAATCGCGGTCGCCCAGGAAATTGCGCGGCGTCGGCCCCAGCGAGGAATAGGTGAGGAAGCCGTCGGCATCGATGCGGCCAAACTGAATCACCATCTCGTCGGCGCCCGCCGAGACGGCGCCACCGTACAACTTCAGCGCATCGGGGCCCTGGGCGGCGGCGATGGCGGCGGTGGTCAGGGTGACGCGATAGCGGTCCAGGGTGGTCTGCACCGCCTCGGCCGCGGCCTGCGAGGTGAACACCGCGCGCCGCCGGGCGGCGTCAAGCGCCTCGGCCTCGTTCTTGCGCAAGTCGGCGACCAGGTTCAGCCAGTACAGCCCGATGAACAGGGCGACCACCACGACCACCGCGACGCGCACGCGGCTGATCGCGAACCGTACCTCGCCCGGCGCCGTCTCCCCTCCAACCATGGCTCCCCCTTCCGCCCCCGGGCGAAGGATGCCCCGAATCCCAGTCTTGTCATATTACCACGATTGAATACCCACCCCCATGCAGATTGCGCTCCCCCAAAGAGATACTGCTTTTAGGGGATGTCGATGCGGCGGTTGCCGACCCATATATGATTGACGGAGGGAAGGATAACTCAGCGATGAAATCCAACCCTCCAGACGGAAGGTCCGCCCCTTTGGGGACGGGCCTTTCGGTCTTTTTGGGCCAGCTTTGTCAGACCGGTTGTCAGGCCAGCTTCTGGCGGGCCAGCATGGGGGCCTCGGGCGCCAGTCCGGCGGATTCGGCGAAGGCCAGCAGCGAGTGTTCGTCGGCCAGCAGAAAATCCAGCACCGCGCCCAGGAAGGCAGAATCGCCCACCCTGACCTTGACCTCGTCCAGCCCGCATCCCGTAAGCGCCACGAAACGCGACAGCAGCGCATCGTCGCCGGCAATGAACCCCAGCGCCCGCAACGCCACCACCTGGGCGTCCTCGGCCGAAAAGCGGGGCGGAACGGCCGGACGGGGCTTGGGCTGGTATGGCTTGAACGGGTCCATGACGGCCATGATAGCACAGGGACCGCCCCGTGCTACCATGGCCGCCCGTGACGACAGAGGTGCGCATGCGGTCCATCTGGGTGCTGTTGGCCGGATTGCTGGTGACCCCGTTGCTGGTAGCTGGCCCCGCCTTCGCCGGAGAGGGCGAGCCGGTGGCCAAGCGCGGCTGCGCCGCCCTGGCCGGTCGGGTAAACGCCGTCCCGGGCAGCGGCCCCGCCTTCCTGGCCAGCTATGACGGGGTGGAGGGCGAGCCCGCCCTGAACGGTGCCGCCTTCACCTACGACAATGCCTTGGCCGCCATTGCCCTGGTGGCCTGCGGTCGGGTGCCCGAGGCCCACCGCATCGGCGACGCCCTGCTGGCCGCGGCCACCAGCGACCGCGCCGACCGGGATGCCCGCAAAAAGCCGGAACAACCTGGGGGCCGCCTGCGTAATGCCTATCGCGCCGGGCCGCTGAACGGCATCCCGCAACCGCATGGCTGGTGGGATGCGGCTGGGGGCCACTGGGCCGAGGATCCCATGGCGGTGGGCACCGCCACCGGCAACGTGGCATGGGCGGGCCTCGCCTTGCTCACTGTCGCCGAGGCCACGGGCGACGCACGCTTTGCCGATGGCGCCCGCACCCTCGCCACCTGGGCCACCCGGCATACCTGGGACCGCTCGGGCGGCGGCCTCGACGGCGGCTTCACCGGCGGCATCCACGGCGATGGCGCCGTCACCCGCATGCTGGGCTGGAAGTCCACCGAGCACAACGTGGACCTCGCCGCCCTGTTCGGTTGGCTGGCGCGGCGCGACGCCTATTGGACGGTGCCCACCCGCGCCGCCCGCGATTTCGTCGCCGCCGCCTTCGATAACGGCCATTTCCTCACCGGCACCCTGCCCGACGGCCACAGCCCAAACCGCGCCACCTCGGGGCTCGACGCCCAACTGTGGCCGCTGCTGCTGGAAGGCGCGCCGGTCCAATGGCGCACCGCGCTCGATTACGCGCGGCGTGCCCACGGCGTGGACGGCGGGTTCGATTTCAACGACGATCGCGACGGCATCTGGTGGGAGGGCACCGCCCAGGCGGCGCTCGCCTTGGCGGCGGTGGGCGAGATGGCCGCAGCCGACGCCGTACTGGCCCGGCTGGCGGGACAGTTCAGCCCGGGCGGACTGATCTGGGCCACGTCGGTTCCGAGGCTGACCACCGGTTTGGCACTGGCGCCCGACAGCCGCGAGGCCGATTTCTTCTATTACCGACGCCCCCATCTGGGCGCCACCGCCTGGGCGGTTCTGGCCGCCCGGCGGTGGAACCCGTTCACCGGCAAGCGGCTGGGTTAGTCCTTCTCGCCTTTGTACTCAGGCAGCTGGCTCAGCTGCTGGTCGCTCATGTTGATGGTGAGCTGATCGGCACGCATGGAAAGCTCCTGCCACGGCACCGCGCGCTTCTTGCCCTTGGCGTCGATGACCAACGCCTGGACGCGGCCGTCCTCGCCGACCAGAACGTCGCGCACCTTGCCGATCTCCTTGCCTTGTTGGTTCATGGCCTCCTTGCCGATGACGTGGTGCGCGTCGGCTGACAATTGGGCGGTCTGTTGGCGCTGCTGGCCGGACTGCTGGTGCTGGGTTTGCTGGCGCTGGGTCTGCTGGCCGGCCTGGGGCTGGTCACTCTGTTGGGGCGGCGGACTTTCCTGGGCGAGGGCGGGCAGAGCAAGGCCCAAACCGAGGGCAAGAACGATCGGTGGAAGGCGCATGGCGAGGTCCTCCGTTGGGATACTGCCCCGCCAACCCGCCGGGCCAAGCGGCGGTTCCCCAACGCTCTGCGGTTGTCTACCGTTGATTGACCGCGCTATACTGCCGGCCGGGGACTAGAATAGGAAACGTTGGGGCCCCGCCAAAGGTCAGGTGCCCCGGGGATCGTTTATGGCAGTTGGCAGAATAGCCTCGTTCCTGTCGTCGCTTTCGCCTGCGGCCGATGCCGCAGCCCAGAGCGATTCAGTCCCCGAAGAACTGGAACGCCGCGCCGAGGCGGCCAGCCAGCAATCCCAGCTTACCGACGACCAACGCCGCAGCAACGCCAGCGACATCGCCGTGCAGCTTCAGACCATGGTGAGCGCGGTGCGCATGCTGAACGAGAACGCCGTCCAGCAGGGCGCCGCCGTAGCCATCTCGGCCGCCGGAACCGAGCTGCACAACGCCGTCACCGGCCTGGGCCACCTGCTGGCGGCGGTGGATGCGCACGCCTTGGCCACCGGCGCCGCCGCCCCAGTGCGCGAGGCTTCCGACGTCATCGACGGCGTCGAGGCCGGCGTGAGCAGCGCCCAGGCGTCGGCCGAGCAGATCATGCGCAACCTGCCCGCCGCCCAGGCCCAGCGGGCCCAGGAAGCCTCGAACCAGTTCCAGGCCCAGATGCGCGGCGCCATCCGGCAGGTGCGCGAGGCGTTGAGCGACCTGAACGTCCGCGCCTAGGTTCAAAACCCTTGAGAGGCTCGCCTCTAAGGCGCGTCGTTCCTGCGAGCATTGAGCGAGCGGCCAAGCGGCCGGATGGCCGCGCCCGGCGAGGGCGAAATCATAAGGCCTGAACCGTGATGGACATCACGGTTCAGGCCGCCACCGCTCCCGTAATCGTGAAGGCCACGTTGCCGATGCTGGCCTCGGCGGCACCCTTGGGCGCCAACAGGGATAGCTCATCGCGCGGGCTGGGCAGGAACGCCAGGGTGGCGCTGCCGCCGACAAAGCTGCCGGCAACCATGTTCTCCACCGTGGCGCGGGCCAGAATGGGAGTGCCGGAACTGGCGCCGCCCACCAGGCTGGGCTGGGCGATCAGACCGAAGGTGGGGGTGGCGAGGAAGCCCAAGCGCTTGCCGTCCGACCCGTCCAGGCTGACCACCGCCTCGGCCAGGCGGCGGTCCTTCACCGCCAAGGTGGCGCCCAGGCGGGTGCCGGCCTTGCGCGGCGCCGCCGCCGGATGATCGAGATCATACGAACGGGTCACCCATACGCTGCCCAGCTTCTTGGGCCAGCCCTGCAACCAGCCGCGCGCCAACGAGATGTCCTGGTCCACATAGATGAACGGGCAATAGAGCCCCGACCCGCCGCCCCGCTCGGCCTCGATGAGCACGAAAAATTCGCGGTACTGGGCATAGGCCGGGTCTTCCAGCTCCCAGCCGTCGGTGGTGGCCTGCCAGTCGCAGAAATGCCCGATCGCCCGCCCCGTGGCGGTGCCGAAGCCGTCGGGCAGCAACGACTGGGCGGCAGCGGCGTCCACCGCGAAGGCCAGCGACAGGATCTGGCCGGCATAATGCCACGGCGGCGGCGCCACCAGGGCCGAGCGGCCCGACGGAGTATAGGGCGGGGTCAATCCGTTAAGCATGACGACTCCTTAAACTACCAACTTGATGCGCTGGCCCACCTGGACCCGGTCTTCGGGAGTCAGGCCGTTGATGACGCGCAGCATGTCCGCCTTCCACTCAGCCAACGCCATGCGCGCCGCCAGGCCGTCCACCGTGTCGCCCGCCTGGGCCCGCACCACCTTGATCCGCCACGGCCGCACCGCCGCGCGCTCGTCGGCGGTCAAGCGGCGGAAGGAATGGGTGGCGCGGCGCAGCTCGGCATTCAGGGCGGCGGTCTGGTCCACCGGGGTGAGGAAGGTGAATCTGTACACGGTGTCGCCACCGAAGGCGATGGCCACCACCCGGACGTCGGCGGCGCCGGTTTTGGTGCGGGCATGGGTGGTTGCGGTGGCGGCGGGCATGCCGCCCACCTCGATGGCCTCCATGCCGGCAAGCTCGGCGCGCGGCAGCCACACGCGGGTGATGTACTGCCCCATGTCGGCCACTCCCCGCGCCGGGCCGGAATCGAAGACGATCATCGCGCCCGAGGGATGGGTGGCGGTCACTGCCTTGGCGCCATTGCTGATGCGGAAGCCCGAGGGCAGCTCGAAACGCAGACCCAGGCCGGGATGGCTGAACACGCGGTCGCGCACCACGCCCTGATCGACGTCGTCGCCATAGACCAACCCGTCGATGCGGTCGAGATAGGCATCGGCGCCCAGAGTGCCGGTGGGCGATGCCCCCGCCGCCTCGGTGGCGGCGGCATGGACGCGGTCGACGGTGCGCGGATGCGAGGCCATGAAGTCCAGTTGATCCACCGAATCGGGCGAGCGCCCAGCCATGACGGCTTCGAGCCGGGCCTGCTCGCGCAGCTTGTCCAGCATGGAGACCATGGCGTGGGGATGCCAGCCGGCGCGCACCATGTAGCGCAGGCCCAGGTGGTCCGCCTCGCTCTCCTGCTCGCGCGAGAAGCTTTGCAGATAGGCCGCGGCGCCCATCTGCGCCGCCTCGCCGACCCCCGGCACGCCGACCACGGCCCCCAGCACCACCGCCAGGAAGCCGCCGGCTTCGGCACGGCTGACCCGTTCCGCAGTGTGGCGGGCCAGCACGTGGCCGATCTCGTGGCCCAGCACGCCGGCCAGTTCGGCCTCGTTCTGGCATAGCGACAGCAGACCGCGGGTGACATAGACGTAGCCGCCCGGCAGCGCCATGGCGTTGACGATCTGGCTGTTGAGCAAGGTGAAGCGGAACTCGGCGCCGGGGGTCTCGGTCACCTGCACCAGGCGCTGGCCCAGCCCGGCCACATAGGCGGCCAGCCGCGGGTCGTCGTAAGCGCCCCCGAATTCCTTGATGATCTGGGGATGGCTCTGGCTGCCCAGCTTACGCTCGTCGTCCTCACTCAGCAGGTTGAAGCCCGAGCGGCCGGTGCCCGGCGCCACCTGACAACCGGCCAGCGCAAGGCCGGTGAGGCCGAACAGGGCTTGGCGTCGCGAGAACTTCATATCGGTTGAACCGTGACCATGGGCATAGCGCCC
>DATJKV010000004.1:0-13779 GCA_035491155.1 Magnetospirillum sp.
GCGGGCGCACACCGCCGGGCTGGTGCCGTGGTCCTGATGCATGCACAGCGGAATGTTGGGGAACGCCTCGAGCGCGCCCAGGATCAGGTGGCGCAGGAAGGGCTCGCCGGCATACTTGCGGGCGCCGGCCGAGGCCTGCAGGATCACCGGGCTGTCGGTGGCCGCCGCGGCCTCCATGATCGCCTTGACCTGTTCCAGGTTGTTCACGTTGAAGGCGGGGATGCCGTAGCCATTTTCAGCCGCGTGATCCAGAAGCTGCCGCAAGGAAACGAGAGGCATACCTTTTCTCCCTAAGTCTTTGTTTTACAGGCGCCTGCTCACAGACGAGCCAGCGCCGCGTCGGCCACCGCCTGGGCGGTGATGCCGAAATGCTGGTACAGCTTGTCGGCCGGGGCCGAGGCGCCGAAGCCGGCCATGCCGACCACCGCGCCGTCCAGCCCGACGTAACGCTCCCAGCCGAAGGTGCCCAGCGCCTCGACGGCGACGCGGACGGTGCCCTCACCCAGGACGGCGCTACGATACTCCTTCGACTGGCGGTCGAACAGTTCCCAGCAGGGCAGCGACACAACCGCCACCTGCACGCCCTTCTCAGCCAACAGCTTGCGGGCCTCAAGCGCCAGTGAAACTTCAGAGCCAGTGGCGATCAGGGTCACTTGGCGCTTGCCCTCGGCCTCGACAAGGACGTAGCCGCCCTTGGCGGTCAGGTTCTCGTCGGTGTGAGCGGTGCGCAGGGTGGGCAGGTTCTGGCGCGACAGGGCGAACACCGACGGGCCCTTGGCGTTCAGCAGGGCGGCCTCATAGGCCTCGGCGGTCTCGACCGCGTCGGCCGGGCGGAACACCAGCACGTTGGGGGTGGCGCGGAGCGCCGCCAGGGTCTCGATCGGCTGGTGGGTGGGGCCGTCCTCGCCCAGGCCGATGGAATCGTGGGTCAGCACGTAGAGCACGCGCTGCTCCATCATGGCGCTCATGCGCAGCGCCGGCCACAGGTAGTTGGCGAAAATCAGGAAGGTGCCGCCATAGGGGATGAAGCCGCCGTGCAGCGCCAGGCCGTTCATGGCCGCGGCCATGCCGTGCTCGCGGATGCCGTAGTGGATGTAGCGGCCGGCGTACTCGCCGGGCTGCACCGACGGGGCGCACGCCTTGGTGTTGGTCAGGTTGGAATGGGTCAGGTCGGCGCTGCCGCCGATCATCTCGGGGATGGCGGCGGTGACGACCTCGAGCACGTCCTGGCTGGCCTTGCGGGTGGCAACCTTCGGCTGCTCGGCCGACACCTTCTGCTTGAAGGCCGAGATGGCCGACTGCCAGCCGGCGGGCAGGGTGCCGTCCTGGGTGCGCTCGAACTCGGCCTTCTTGGCCAGCTCCAGCTTGCCGAAACGGCCTTCCCAGGCAGTGCGCTCGACGCCGCCACGGGTGCCGGCGGAGCGCCAGGCGGCCAGCACGTGGTCGGGAATCGCGAACGGCTCATAGGGCCAGTTGGCGGCTTCGCGGGCGGCCTTGATCTCGTCGGCGCCCAGCGGGGCGCCGTGGACCTTTTCGGAGCCGGCCTTGGTGGGGGCGCCCTTGCCGATGACGGTGCGGCAGGCGATCAGGGTCGGGCGGTCGGACTTGCGGGCGGCCTCGATGGTGGCGGCAACGGCCTCGGAATCGTGGCCGTCGCAGGCCAGGGTGTTCCAGCCGGCAGCGGCGAAGCGGGCCTTCTGGTCGTCCGAGGTGGACAGCGCGGTGTCGCCGTCGATGCAGATGTGATTGTCGTCCCACAGGACGATCAGCTTGTTGAGCTTCAGGTGGCCCGCCAGGGTGATGGCTTCCTGGCTGATGCCTTCCATCAGGCAGCCGTCGCCGGCGATGACGTAGGTGTAGTGGTCAACCACGCCCTTGCCGTAGCGGGCGGCCTGCATGGCCTCGGCCAGGGCGAAGCCCACCGAGTTGGCGATGCCCTGGCCCAGCGGGCCGGTGGTGGTGTCGGCGATGGACACGTGGCCGTATTCGGGGTGGCCGGCGGTGCGGTAGCCGAGCTGGCGGAAATTCTTGATCTGGTCCAGGTCCAGGTCGGCATAGCCGGTGAGGTAGCCCAGCGCATAAAGCAGCATGGAGCCATGGCCGGCCGACAGGATGAAGCGGTCGCGGTCGACCCACTTGGGCGCCCTGGCGTCGAACTTCAGGAAGCGGGTGAACAGCACCGTCGCCACGTCGGCCATGCCCATGGGCATGCCCGGATGTCCGGACTTGGCCTTTTCGATGGCGTCCGCCGCAAGGAAGCGGACGGCGTTGGCCATCTCGGCATGGGTTGCGATCGCCTTGGCGGGAGCGGTCATCATCTGGTCCTTGAACTATGGATGAAGGAAACGGCAAAAGCGCCGGTGCGGGCCCATCCCCTGAAGGGATAGGCGCAACCGGCGCGTTGGTAAAGGAGGAGGGAGGGAATCATCGTCCCCGAATCCGGGGTAGCCCCGTCAATGCGGGGCTCTGCCTCGAAAGCCGCAAGGGCTTCGGCCATGACCACCAATCCTCCCGTCGAGACCCGCACTCACCACCACGAGGCAGGCGGGCGAAAACTGCCCGACAGGGAGGGGGAGAGTCAAATTGAATCCCTAATGGTCTATGAACGGGTGGGGAGCATACGACGCATGATCTCGTCCTTCAGCACCCAGTGGTGGCGCAGCGCCGCCGCCACATGCACCACTAGCACCACCGCCAGGACCCAGGCCAGTACCTCGTGGCCCAGACCGAACACGCCTTTCAGGGCCTCGTTCTTGTCCAGAATGGTGGGCAGGGTCAGGCCGAAGACGTTGACCGGGCGGCCGGCGGTCTGGCTCATCAGGATGCCGTCCAGCGGCAGGGCAACCATCAGGCCGTAGAGGGCCAAGTGGCCCAGCTTGGCGCCCAATCGCTCCATCGGCGGCATGCTGCCGGGCAGTTCGGGCGCCAGGTGGGTGGCGCGCCAGGCGAGGCGGATCACCACCAGGGCCAGCACCACCACGCCGAAGGCCTTGTGCAGGCCGATGACCTGGCTGCGCAGGTCGCCCTTGGGCAGCGCTTCCGTGCTCAGGCCAACGCACCACAGGCCGATGATCAGCGCGGCCATGAGCCAGTGCAGGGTTTTGGCGACGGGATCGTAGTGGACAGGGCTGGCCATGGCGGCGGGTTCTCCATTGCTCGGGACTGGCGTCGATGATGCGCCCGGCTGGATGAACCCTGTCTGAACAGGCTATGTCTGCAACTGGAAATGCCGTACCAGCGCCCGGTGCAGGCGGGTGGTCATGCCCTTGACATCGCCTTGCAGGCAGGCGGCGATGTCCAGTGCGCGACGCAGGTTGATCCAAATGCCCAATTCGCGGTCCAGGCGCGTCTCGATGATGCCGATCATGTAGCCGATGTCGGCCTCGCCGCAGCCGTAATCATCACGCAGATGGCCTTCGGAATCGTAAGGTTGGTCCGGCCGCAGCCAGTCCAGCACTTCCTTCACCTGCTGGCGCGACAGCACCAACAGGGTGTGGGCGTTCATATCGTGGGAAAGGACGTCATGATCCATGGGGCCGTCTCAACCGGAATTGCCGGTTGCTGACATGGGAGCCGGCGCGGCCCCATGTCAGGTGGACGATGGCCCTAGGCCAAAACAGTTCCGGCTAGCCGGAACTGTTTTGTTTCATGCCTTTGGCTGTCGCACCTCCGGCGCGAGCTAGGCTCAATCGCCGCTCGGGCCTACCGGGACTCGCGCCCCTTCAGATAGAAGGCCACCGCCTGGGCGCGGTTACCCACACCCAGCTTGTCGTACAGGTTCTTGAGGTGGAACTTCACCGTGTTCAGCGAAATGTCCAACTGTCCGGCCATCTGCTGATTGGTGAGGCCGCCGGCCAGGGCCGCCAGCAATTCGCGCTCGCGCGGGGTCAGGCCGGCCAGCGGGTCGGCCGCCAGGCTGGAGACGTCGATGAACGGGAACACCATGCGTCCGGCGGCCACCGCCTGAATGGTGTCCAACAGCTGTTCCGGCGCTTCGCGCTTGGAGCAGAAGCCGGCGGCGCCCAGGGTCATGGCCTGGCGCGGCACGTCCGGGTTGGGGCTGCCGGTATAGACGATGATGCGCGGGCCGTCGGTGCGGTTGCGCAACGCCTGGAGCACGCCACGGCCGTCCAGGCCCGGCATCTCCCAGCCGATGATGCCCACGTCGAAACGCATGCGCTCGGCAGCTTCCAGGAACTTCTCGCCATCGGCGGTAACCGCCGCCAGGCAAAAGCGCTCGTCCCCCGCGAACAGTTTCACCAGGCTGCTTTGCAGCAAGGGATTTTTTTCAGCGATAACAATGTCGATCGGCTTGCTTTGCTGGATGCCCATGGCTTCCTTCCTGATAGCCCGGGTCCCCTACCATCCCTACCCGGGTGAGCGTCATCATACGCAGGTTCCGCGGAAGCGCAAACGCAAAGTGTGGGTTTTTGCCTACCCACAGGCAGGAAAGTGGCAAGTTTAGAACTGCCCGGAAGTATAGGGAGGGGTGAATGCCCCATGATTTGGCGCAAGGGCAAAGAGGAGGGGCTCGGCGAAGGTAGGAAATCCTAAGTCGATAATGGGTCTATTTGAAATGACAACTATTATCGCCGAGGTTTAGCCCGCGCCGTCGGTTCCGCCTGCATGGGGTCATCGGGCCACCAATGTTTGGGATACTGACCCTTCAGGTCCGCCTTGACCGCGTGATAGGCGTTGCCCCAGAAGCTGGCGAGGTCGCGGGTGACCTGGACCGGCCGGCGGGCAGGGGACAGCAGGTGCAGCAGCAGGGGTACCTTGCCTCCAAGAATGCGCGGGGTGTCGGCGCAGGCGAACATTTCCTGCAGGCGCACGGCCAGCACCGGGGTCTCGCCGGAATAATCGATGGGAATGCGGCTGCCCGACGGCACGGTGACATGGGTGGGGGCCGCCTCGTCCAGCCGGCGCGCCTGCTCCCATTCCAGCATGCCGCGCAAAACCTGGGGCAAATCCAGGCGGGCCAAGTGGGCGCGGCGGGTGATGCCGGGCAGATAGGGCGCCAGCCAATCCTCCAACCCGTCCACCAACGCCTGATCGGACATGTCGGGCCAGCCGGAATCGGGCTCGGCGGCGCGCAGGAAGGCCACGCGCTGGCGCAACTTCATCAGCTCGTCGGTCCAGGGCAGGCTGGCCAGTCCCATGGCGCGGACGCCTTCGGCCATGGCGGCGGCCAGTTGGTCGGGCGAGGCCTTGTCCAGCCTCTGCTCGTCCAGCACCAGGCCGAACAGGCGGCGTTGGCGGCGGGCCTGCACCACTTCCTCGCGGCGGTCCCAGGCCACCGCCGCTTCGGTGCGGATGGCGGCGGCGAAG
This sequence comes from Magnetospirillum sp., assembly GCA_035491155.1. GTDB lineage: Bacteria > Pseudomonadota > Alphaproteobacteria > Rhodospirillales > Magnetospirillaceae > Magnetospirillum. Next base: position 5,329 of record DATJKV010000004.1, read on the forward strand.
TGCTCCTCGATGTCGGCCTTGGTCAGCGGTGCCGCCAGGAAGATGCGGGCCTCGCGGCGGTCGCCGTCCAGTTCGGCCGCCACCAGCCATTCCTCGGCCGACAACGGTTCGGGGTCGGAAAACAGGGCGCCACGCCCGCCCGACAGCTGGTAGCGCGGCTCACCACCGGGGCGGCGCCGGGCGATGCGGTCGGGATAGGCGAAGGCCAGCACGATGCCGGCGTCGCGCGGCTCGCCGTCCTCCTCGCCCGGCTTCAAGCCGATGCGGCGGCGCCATTCCTTGGCCGCCTGACGCACGCGGGCGGTGGCGCCGCGGTCGAGCGTCAGGCCGTGCTGGCGCTCAAAGCCCTCGCCGCGCAGGGCGTCCAGGCGCAGGCGCACGTCGGAGTCGCGGAAGCCGCGCTCGGCCTTGACGATGTCGCGCTCGCCCAGCAGGGCGGCGAGATCGCAGGCCAGCCCCCCCACGCCCAGCTCGCGCGCCTTCAGCACCATGTGGGCGAGGCGGGGATGCATGGCCAGCCGGTTCATGGCGCGGCCGTGGCCGGTCATGCGGCCCTGGTCGTCGATTGCGCCCAGCTCGGCCAGCAGCTCGCGCGCCTGAGCCAGCGAGGCGGCGGGCGGGGCGTCGAGCCAGGCCAGCGAGTTGGCGTCGGCGACGCCCCATTGCGCCAAGTCCAGCGCCAGCGGCGCCAGATCGGCCTCGGTGATCTCCGGGGGCGTGAAGGCTTGCAGGGCGCGGTCCTCGGCCTCGGACCACAGGCGGTAGCACATTCCGGGCGCGGTACGGCCGGCGCGGCCGCGTCGCTGGTCGGCCGAGGCCCTACTGACAGCCAAGGTCACCAGCCGGGTCATGCCCGAGGTGGGGTCGAATCGGGGCTGGCGCATCTGGCCGCCATCCACCACCACCCGTACGCCGTCGATGGTCAGCGAGGTCTCGGCGATGGCGGTCGCCAGCACCACCTTGCGGCCCGGGCCGGTCCTTTTAATGGCGCGGTCCTGCGCGTCGGCCGGCAAGTCGCCGTAGAGCGGGGCGATGGCGACGCCGCGCGCGGCCGGGTGCTCGGCCAACAGCGCCTCGACCCGGCGGATTTCGCCGGCGCCAGGCAGGAACACCAGGACGTCGCCCTCGACCTCGTCTCGCAGCGCCTGCACCACGGCCGAGGCGACGCCATCGGCGAAACGGCGCGGCTCGGGGCGCGACAGGAAGCGCGTCTCCACCGGAAAGGCCCGACCCTCGCTGGTCACCAACGGCACGTTGCCCATCAATGCCGCCATCGGGCCGCCATCCAGGGTGGCCGACATCACCAGCAGCTTGAGGTCGTCGCGCAGCGCTCCCTGGCTTTCCAGGCACAGCGCCAGACCCAGATCGGCATTGAGCGAGCGCTCGTGGAACTCGTCGAAGATCACCAGACCGACGCCGGGCAGGCCCGGGTCGTCCTGCAGCATGCGGGTCAGGATGCCTTCGGTGACCACCTCGATGCGGGTATCGCGGCTGACCTTGGCCTCGAAGCGGATGCGGTAGCCGACCGTGCGCCCCACCTCCTCGCCCAGGGATTCCGCCATGCGGGCGGCCGCCGCGCGGGCGGCCAGGCGGCGCGGCTCCAGCATGACGATGCGGTTGCCGGCAAGCCAGGCTTGGTCCAGCAACGCCAGCGGCACCCGCGTGGTCTTGCCGGCGCCGGGCGGCGCCTGCAGCACCAGGCCGGGATTGGCGGCCAGGGCGGCGCGGATAGCGGGCAGGACGGGATCGATGGGAAGGGCGGTCATGGTAAGCCGTCTTGTACAGCAAGTTTAACGCCGGCTTAAGCCCGGTTGAGTTTCACGCGAATGTGAATGATAATGCCGCCCGAACGCGTTACGACCAGGAAGCAGGGGAGACTTTTTCCGCCGGCACCCAGCCTTTCAGTCGGCCGCTCACCGCCCGCCGTTCGGGGGCGGGTGCAGTTCGCGGCGGCAGACGGATTAGGACGCGCCCCAAAGGGCTAGCCGGCCCCATTTTCGCCACGGAATTTGACTATCCTGCCGACACTGGACGATTGGCCGCGGGCTCGCGGCCGGGCGGACAGGCCGGCGTCGAGGATTTCGCGTTCGGTTCAACCACACCACAGAAGACTTCGGGAGATCACTATGCTCAATAAGAAGGTCGGTCTGGCTCTCGCCGCCATGCTGCTCGCCCCCGTCGCCGCCTACGCCGACGACGCTCCGGCCGCGTTCAACGCCTGCAAGGCCTGCCACAAGACCGAAGCCGGCAAGCATGGCGTCGGCCCGTCCCTGGCCGGCGTGTTCGGCGCCAAGGCCGGTCATGCCGACGGCTACAAGTACTCCGAGGCTCACCTGAAGTCGGGCCTGACCTGGGACGAAGCCACCCTGTCCAAGTATATCGCCGACCCCAAGTCCACCGTGCCCGGCAACAAGATGGCCTTCGCTGGCCTGAAGAAGCCGGAAGACGTGGCCGCCGTGGTCGCCTACCTGAAGACCCTGAAGTAGTCTGAAGGCGCCCGAACGGGCAGAAACGCCGCCGCCCGCAAGGTCGGCGGCGTTTTTCGTTGGTGAATTCAGATTGCCCGCCGTTCTATCTCGGCGTCCAGGGCCTGGCGCCAGAGGTGGACGTCGATGGCGGCGCGCGAGGTGATTTCCAGGCGGTCGTCGTCCAGCGCCTTGCCGCCATGGGCGGCGGCCCATTCGGCCACCGTCTGGTCGCGGCGCTGCACCAGGGTGATCACCAGCGGGCGGTAGAGCGCCAGCAGCGCGGCGGCCCAGCGCCCAACCCGGGCGCCGGGGTTCGAGCCTTCGAAGCCGAGGCGCGGCAACATGGCGGTAACGTCGTCGGCAGCGTACCAAGACTCGCCGGTCACCCAGCGGTTGGTGGTGAACAATTCGCAGGCGAAGCCATTGTGGCCCAGGCCGACGGCGATCAGATGGCAGGGTGAATCGGCGCCGCCCACCGCCACCGCCGGCTTGCATTGCGGCGGCATGCCTTTGGGGCGCAGGAACAGATGCAGGTGGCCATACTCGCCGTCGCGATGGCCATGCATGTAATATTGCGAGTGGCTGGCGAAGTCGTAGACGTCGCCGGCCGGGTAGTGGCGGAAATCCTCGGGTTTCACGCCCTCCAGCAGCAGCTCGCGCGGGTTGGTGCCCAGCGCCCGCATGCCGGCCTCGATGCCGGCCACCGTCTCCCCCGCCGCCGCCATGGCCGCGAGATCGTCCGGCGTCAGCAGCGAGGGATCCTGGGTCATTTCGCCAATCCCGCCTCGGAATAGAACTTCTCCGCGCCTTCGTGCAGCTTGATGGCGATGCCGTCCTTGGCCGTCTCGCTCTTGTTCAGGCCCTTCAGCACCGGGTGCAGTCGGGTCAGCGCCGGGAAGTTGGCGTGCACCGACTTCAACAGGTCATAGACGTCCTCCGCCGGCACCCGCGTGGTGGTGGCCAGCACCGCCTTGATCTGTAAGGTGGCAATGTCGTCGTGGGCGCTGTCATAGGTGCCCTTGCGCAGCACGCCGCGGCTCATCCACGGATTGCGCTTGAGATAAGCGTCCAGACTCCTGGCCTTGATGGGCACCAGGGTCGAATTGCACTCGTCCACCGCCGCCGCCGCCTCGGGCATGGGATGGATGCCGGTGAAGAAGGCGGCGTCGATGTTGCCCTCGCACAGGGCGGCCGATTGCTCGGCCAAATCCAGTTCCACCGCGGGGGCCAGGTCGCCCTCGGACAGGCCGGCGGCCTCCAGCACCATTTCAGCCATAGTGCGCTGGAACGAACCCGGCCGTCCCAGGTTGACGCGCTTGCCCTTGAGGTCGGCCAAATTCTCGATGTTCGAGCCCTGGCGGGCCAGCACCGCCACCGCCTCGCCGTGCAGGCTCATGACTGCGCGCAGCTCCGGCATCGGACCGTTTTCCTTAAAACCCTCGCCGCCGGCGACGGCCAGCACGGCGGCGCGTGATTGCAGGATGGCGAAGTCGGTATCACCCGTCTTCAGCGCCGCCACGTTGGCGGCCGAACCGGAAGACGGCGCCACGGCACACGAACTGCCGTGCGGATGCTCCTTGTTCACCACTCGGCACAGGGCGCCGGCGGTGGGGAAATAGAATCCCGTAACCTCGCCCGAGCCGATGACCAGGGTGTGGCGGTCGGCGCCAAGCGCGCCGGTCACAGACAGGGCGCAGCCCAACGCCGCCGCCGCCGCAAAGGTAATGACCCTCACCTATCCTCCTTGGGCACGGTCTGCCCGAAAAGCAAGGCGTGGATCATAGCCCGAGGTCGGGCGATGCCGGAAGGGGTGGCGCCTAATCGGCAGTGTTACCGCCAAAGATTCCTAAAAATTGGACCAAAACGTGCGATTCTGGGTTGTCATCGGCTTCCTAAATGGTAACAATCGATTCGGGCGATTACGGGATGGGAGGAAGAACGGTGAGAAAGGCACTTCTGCTATTTGCATCCGTGCTGATGCTGTCTGCCATCGGCACGCCGGCTTCAGCCATCCAGTGCGTGCAATACGCTCGTGAGATTTCCGGCATCAACCTGAAGGGTGACGCCTGGCAGTGGTGGGGCGCCGCCAGCGGCCTCTACGATCGTGGCCGCGCGCCCAAGGACGGCGCCGTGCTGGTGTTCACCCGCCAGGGCAGCATGCGCCATGGCCATGTCTCGGTGGTGACCCGCGTCATCAGCAGCCGCCTGGTGCTGGTGGACCACGCCAATTGGGCCCCGGCCCGCACCTCGGGCCGCGGGGCTGTGACCACCGCCGTGCCGGTGCTCGACGTCTCGCCCAAGAACGATTGGACCCAGGTCCGCGTCTGGTTCCACCCGACCAATGATTTCGGCACCCGCGTCTATCGTACCGACGGCTACGTCTATCAGCCGCGCGACCCGCGTCAGGGCCGTCCGGCGATCCACCAAGTGGCGCTGAACCGCGCCGCCGAGATGTTCCCCAACGACCGTGCCCTGGCCCGCCAGGCCGTCCGCGGCAAGGCGCTGGAGACCTCGAAGTCCGAGGCCGCCAAGCCCATGGTCGAAGCCATCGCCGCCGAAGCCACTCTCAAGGCCGCTGCTGCCGCGATCGAGGTCACTCCGCAGGCGCAGAAGGACCCGGCTCCCTCGGCCGAGGGCATGGTCAAGACGGCCAAGCACGTTTTCCGCTCGCGCCATACCAGCCAGCCCACCAGCTTGGACAACCTGCTGTTCAATTAGGCTGGCCGAGCCTGTCGTCCCATCCCACGGCCGGGCTTGTCCCGGCCGTTTGCTTTTGGGTCAGGGGAGAGGCCGGCATTCACGGCATGCGCTTCGTCAAGCCCACGGAGGACGCGTCGCCCCGGACACGCGCAGCGCGAATCCCATCTGGACAAAAGAAAAGGGCGGCCATCGGCCGCCCTCTCGCAACATCCTCGGTGCCTCAGTAACGCCCCGACGCTTGCATCAGCGGCTTCATGCGGGCCTGCATGGCGGCGGGCGAGCCGTCGGGAAGGTCGTCGCCGAAGGCCGTGGCATTGACCGGAATATAGGGGGACACCGGTGCCGGGGTGGGCGGCGGCGGCTCGATCAGGGCGGTGGCGGCGGGCGGCGTCACCTCGGTCGAGGCAGCCTTGGCCTTGGCGGTCGCGGGCTTGGCTGCCGGAGCCGCGCTCGGGGTGGCCGGGCTGACCGGCTTGGTGATGTCGGGGCGCGCCGCGCCCGCCTTGGCCGGAGCGGGCGGCACCTGGCGGATGCCGTCAATCTCCAGGCGGCCCATGGTCGCCAGCAGTTCGTACGAGAACTGGATCATGTCGTAATAGGCGCTGGTAAAGTTGATGCGGGCATCGTTGATGCGCGTCTCTTCGTCCAGCACGTCCTGCACCGTGGCTTTGCCGGCGGCCTCGCGCTTTTTCTGCGCCTCCCACACTTCCTCGGCCAGCACGGCGGCGTTTTCCAGCAGTGCCATGCGCTCGCGCGCGGTCTTCAGCTTGAACCAGTTGATGCGGACCGTCTCGACCACCTTGCGGCTGGTGTAGAGTTCGGTGTCCTTGGAGGCGGCATGGTTGAAGCTGGCCTGGGCCACCTGGGCGTCGGTCTTGAAGCCCGAGAACAGCTCCCACGTGGCCGTCAGCAGCACCGACCAGTCACGGCGCACGCCGATGATGGCGCTCTTGTCGTTCTCGTAATCGGCACGGCCAATCAAATCGATGTTGGGATAATAGCCAGCCTCGGCGCCGCGCTGCAGCTCGCTGGTCAGCGCCACGCTCTTTTTGGCGGTTTCCAGGGTCGGGTTATCAGCCTCGGCCGAACGCACCGCCTCCTCCAACTGGGGCGGGATCAGCGCCTGCGGCACCGGCGGGTCCGATAGGCGGGCCACATCGGGGGCGTGGCCGAACACTTGGGAGTAGCGGGCAACGGCGGCATCGAAGGCGCCCTCGAAGTTGACCCGGCGCTCTTTGGCGACGGCTAGGCGCTGCTTGGCGGCCAGCACGTCCGAGGCGATGCCCGAGCCCTTCTGCACGCGCTCGTCTTCAAAATTCTGCTGTTCCAGGATCTTGCGTTCGCTGTCGCGGGCCAGCTGGATCAGCCGTGTCTGGCGCAGCACGTCCACATAGGCTAGCACGCCTTCCAGCATGGCGTTCTGGCGATACGCGCGCAGGTCGGCGGTGGACAGGTCGCGGGTCACCTTGGCGGCATCGACGGCTGAATCGGTGGCGTGGCCATCGAACAGGCGCTGCGTCACCAACACGCCGGCGGTCTCGCGGCCCTTCAAGAACGGGCTGCCCTGAACCTCGCGCCGCTCCGGACTGTCCACGTATTCGGGGCCGCTATCGCCGAAGACGCGCACGGTGGGCATATAGGCCGAGCGGGCGACCCGAATGCCTTCCCCGGCCGAGGCAACGCCTTTTTCTTTGGCTTGAATTTGCGGATGGGTCTCGACCAGCCCCTGAAGTTCGTCGATCAACGCCTGAGCGTTGGCGGGCGAAGCCCATGCGGTCGCCAAGGCCAAGGCGCAAGTAGCCACGGCTGGATAAAGCAGCGTCCGAATTCTCAAAGTGATATCCCCCGCTTTCCCCGACGGGGCGCCCCGAATGCCCCGCTCAACCGTAGTTTTATACACCGAAAGAATGATATCTGCCTAGCCTCGCTGGCCTAAGGTCTTGACTGTACGGGGGAATGCGCGACTGCCGCCTCGACCTTCACCTCTTCGAACGCCCGAAGCGCCAACGGCGCCTGACGCTCACGATGGGCCGGCGTAGGCCATGACCTCGTGGGCGCCGTCCCAGATCATGCGGAGAGCCACGTACAGGATGATCAGCAGGCCGCCATAGGCGATCCAGCGATAGCGATTCAGCAGCCCGGCCACCATGTTGGCGGCCAAGCCCATCAACGCCACCGAAAGGGTAAGGCCCAGCACCAGCACCCACTGGTGCGCGCGCGAGGCTCCCGCCACCGCCAGCACATTGTCCAGCGACATGGACACGTCGGCGATGACGATGTGATGCACCGCCTGGATGAAGTTCTTGGCCGGCGCCGCCCCGTTTTCGGCGGCGTGCTCTTCAGGCCGGCATTTCAGTTCGCGCCAAAGCTTCCACGCCACCCATAGCAGCAGCAGGCCGCCGGCCAATAGCAGGCCGACGACGGCTAGCAATTGCACGGTGAAGACGGCGAACAGGATGCGCAGCGCGGCGGCGGCGGTGATGCCGATCAGGATGGCGCGGTGGCGCAAGCCGGCAGGCAGACCGGCGGCGGCCATGCCCACCACCACGGCGTTGTCGCCCGCCAGGGCCACGTCAATGGCGACAACCTGGAACAGCGCGGAGAGAGTTTCCCAAAGCATGGCGTTGGATATAGACCCGGGCGTCTCAGGGGTAAAGCAGTCGACACGTAACGATGGCAGCGATCAGGCTGGCCATATCGGCGATCAGGCCGGCGGCCAGGGCATGGCGGATGCGGCGGACGCCTACGGCGCCGAAATAGACAGCGATGACGTAGAAGGTGGTCTCGCTGGAGCCGTAGATGGTGCCCAACAGGACGGCCAGGGGAGAATCCACCCCGATGGCCGGATCCTTCAGGTAGGACGCCAGCAGTCCGAACGACGCCGAGCCCGACAGCGAGCGCATGCCCGCCATCACCAGCGCTTCCACCGGCACGCCCAGCGGCTGCAACAGGCGGCCCAACGGCGCCAGCATGGCCTCCATGGCGCCCGAGGCCCGGAACATGCCGACCGCCACCAGGATGGCCACCAGATAGGGGATAATGCGCACGGCGATGGTGAAGCCCTCGCGGGCGCCTTCCACGAACACCTCGTAGATCGCCACCCGGCGGGCCAGGCCGAAGCCCAGCAGGCCGGCGATCAGGCCCGGCACGATCCATGGGCCGATGGCGGCGCCCTGGAACGCCATCAGCGGGATGAAGCCCACCAGCGCCGCCGCCGCCAGCCAGCAGGCCCAGGCGGGGGCGGGGGGGACATGCTCGGCCTCGGCTTCGCACGGTTCGGGAG
>DATJKV010000005.1:0-2075 GCA_035491155.1 Magnetospirillum sp.
CCGGTGCACACCTACACGCTCACCAACGACGTCTCGTATATCGAGCCGAAAGCGCGCGTCTACTGACGCGAGTTCACTGAAAGCAAAAGCGATGGTCGAATTCACGCTGCCGAAGAATTCCAAGGTCACCGAAGGCAAGACCTGGCCACGCAAGACGGGCGACAAGGCCGGCAACGCCAAGACCGAGCGCGAGTACCGTATCTACCGCTGGAATCCGGATGACGGCCTCAATCCGCGCATCGACACCTACTATGTCGACACCGCCGATTGCGGGCCGATGATCCTCGACGGCCTGATCTGGCTCAAGAACAACGTCGACGCCACGCTGACCTTCCGCCGCTCGTGCCGCGAAGGCATCTGCGGTTCGTGCGCCATGAACATCGATGGCACCAACACACTCGCCTGCCTGAAGCCCATCGAGGACATCAAGGGCGACGCCGCCATCTACCCGCTGCCGCACATGCCGGTGGTCAAGGACCTGATCCCCGACCTCACCGTGCCGTATGCCCAGCTGGCCTCGGTGAAGCCGTGGATGCAGACCCAGTCGCCGACCCCGCCGGATGGTGAGCGCCTGCAGTCGCCGGAAGAGCGCGAGAAGCTCGACGGCCTGTGGGAGTGCATCCTGTGCTTCTGCTGCCAGACCAGCTGCCCGAGCTACTGGTGGAATGGCGAGCGTTATCTGGGCCCGGCCGTGCTGCTGCAGGCAGCGCGCTGGATCCACGATAGCCGCGACGAGTTCACCGGCGAGCGTCTGGACGCTCTCGAGGACCCGTTCAAGCTCTACCGCTGCCACACCATCATGAACTGCACCCGGACCTGCCCGAAGGGCCTGAATCCGGCTAAGGCCATTGGCAGCATCAAGGAAAAGTTGCTGGAGCGCCGGGGCTAAGCTCCGGCCTTCATCGGCCAAGAGAAAGGCCCGCCGGTTGCCCGGCGGGCCTTTTTTCGTTTGTGGCCCTATTCCTGGAAATGATCGCCCCAGCTTCCCGGCGGCAGCGAGAAATTGTCGGGAGCCAGCGGCGGCGGCGGCGGCGGGGCGTCCAGGCGCGGCGGCGGGGGCAGCGCCGGCTTGCCGGCGATGTCGGCCGGCGACAGCGGCGGCACCGGTGTCAGCTGGGCGGGTGGCGGCGGGGCAATGCCCTCCGGCGAGCGCGACGGCACCTGGGGAGCCGGCGTGGGCGGCTGGTTGGACACGCCGGATTGAGGCGGCGGCGGCGGACCCGGCACATAGGCTGGCATCTCGATCTGGCGGCCGCCTCCCTCCTCTTCACCCGCCATGGTCATGAAATTGTGCGGCTTGGCGGTCTTCCCCGTTGCCTGCTCCCAGCGCGCCACCGCCGCCTTGTTGAAGGGGTTGATGTAGCCCCTGGAATCGAACATGTCCGGGTCATAGCAGGCGAACGACGCCTGGTGCGGCGAGGTAAGCCTGCACCGCCATTTGTAGATTGCGGCGTTGGATTGCAGTTTCAGGCCGTGGGCGGCACAGCGTTCGGTCGCCAGGGCCACCACCTCTTCCCATGGGGTGGCGTCGCTGTAGCAGACATAGAACTGGCCGGTCCTGACCACCGGGTCGACCTGCTTGTTGAGGAAGACCTGAGTGGTGCCACTGCGCCCGTCCCAGACAAACGGTTCGGGGTCGGCGCAGCCGACGGTAAGAAAGGGCAGCGTCAGCAGCAAAAGGCGGGAGGCGCGCATGGAATTGATCCGTCGTGGTGCTGGTCCTGTTTAGCTCAGCCCGGCCGGCAGGGAAAGGGTGGCGCTCGTCGCCTTGTCAGGCCCTACGCTAAAGGATAAGGTTTTGCCGTGACGGGTAGGAGGGATCGCATGTCCGAGGGCAAGTTCCGGCTGGTGACGCGTAGCGACTTCGACGGCCTGGTGTGCGCCGTGTTGCTGAGGCAGCTCGACATCATCGACGAGATCAAGTTTGTCCACCCCAAGGACATGCAGGACGGCGTCATCGACATCGGCCCCAACGACATCACCACCAACCTTCCTTACGTGGATGGGGTCCACCTGGCCTTCGACCACCACCTGTCCGAGACCATCCGCGTCGGCAAGAAGGACAACCACGTCAT
>DATJKV010000006.1:0-11645 GCA_035491155.1 Magnetospirillum sp.
ACGGCGATGACATCGGTGGTGCTGAATCCCACCTGGACGGTGCCGCCCTCCATCGCCACCAAGGAAATCCTGCCCAAGTTGCGCAAGGACCCGCACTATCTGGCGGCCAACAACATGCACATCCTCGATGCCTTCCCCGAAGGGAGCGACCAGGAACTGGGCCTGGGCATCGACTGGAATCATTACGGCAAGTTCCCCTGGCGCATCCGCCAGGCCCCCGGCCCCGAAAACGCGCTGGGCCAGGTCAAGTTCAACCTGTCCAACCAGGACGACATCTACCTGCACGACACGCCCAAGCGGCAATATTTCGGCCGCATCTTCCGCGCGCTATCGCATGGCTGCGTCCGCCTTGAGCGCCCCATCGCGCTGGCCCAGGCGCTGGTGACATCGGACTACGCGGACAAGGTGGAAGGCCTGATCGCCGAGACCAACACCAAGACCCTGAAGCTGGAGCGGCCGCTGACCGTGTACCTGATGTACATGACCGCCTGGGCCGACGAGGATGGGACCGTGCACTTCCGCGAGGACCTGTACGGCCATGACGCCCGCCTGAAGGCGGCGCTGAAACGCCCGCGCGCCAACGCGGCCCAGATGGCCCAGGAACATCCGCAGGGCACTCTTTAGGCCAGTTGTGTCATTTCGACATATTTCAGACTCCAGAGGTTGACTCGCGCCCCTAGCCCGATGGTATGAACGACTCTCCAAAAGGGGGAGCCTCATGCAGTACGGCGAGGACGCAGACCACCGCGAACTTCTTTCGCGCCGTTCGTTTCTGACTCTCGGCCTGGGCGCCGCAGCCGCCACCCTGGTGACGGCATGCCCCGTGGAAGCCGCCGTGCGGGCCCTGCCCGAGCGCGGCCTCAACCTCTACAACACCCATACGGGCGAGTTCCTGAAGACCGTCTATTGGTCGCAGGGGCGCTATGTCCCCAAGTCGCTGACGCAGATCAACAGGTTCCTGCGCGACCACCGGTCCGGCGACGTCGCCCAGATGGACCCGCGCCTCTTGGACCTGATGGTCGCCGTGCACAAGAAGTTCGGCAACAGGGGTGCTATCCATATCATCTCGGGCTACCGTTCGCCCGCCACCAACGCCATGCTGGTGGCCAATTCCGACGGTGTCGCCCATAACTCGCTGCACATGGCCGGCAAGGCGGTGGACATCCGCATCCCGGGCCAGAGCACCAAGGTGGTCGGCCGCGCCGCCAAGTCCCTGAAGGCCGGCGGCGTCGGCACCTATCCGTCGTCGAATTTCGTCCACATCGATACCGGCCGCGTGCGTTACTGGTAAGCGGCCGAAACAAAAACGGCGCCGCCCCGGTCGGGAGCGGCGCCGTTTTTGTTGGACGACGCAGATTGTCAGCGCCGGCCTTCCAGCATGGGCCTCAGCCCCTCGACCGCCTGGGCGATGCGGTCCGGCGGCACCGAGCGCAGGTCCATGCCGAACCAGCCGGCGGGCAACTCGAACACGCGCTCGTCCACGCGCCCCACCTTCAGGTTGGAGAGCGAAGTTTCCACATCCGACCGATGGCCGTTGCCATCGGTGAGGGCGCCCTCCGCGCGCACCAGGATGTCCTCCTTGGTGAACCAGGCGTCGCCGTCGAAACGACTGCCCTTGGGGCCGGTGGCGGCCACCTTGTAGCGGGTGGCGCGGATGCCGCCCACCGTCTCATCGCGGACGCGCTGGCGGTTCACGGTCAGGCCGTCGATACCGCCGGCCAACGCGCCCACCGCCTGGAAGCCGAGGCCCACGTACCAGCGCTGTGAAGGCTTCATCAGGTAGGCCGAATCGGTGTCGCGCCGGAGCAGAACGGTCTGGCTGCCGCCCGACGTGGTGAAATCGCGCCGTTCGCGCCCCGGAGCATGCCAGACGGTGCCGTCATAGGTGCCCTTGTCGCTGCTGACGCTGAAGTCGGCGCTGTAAGACACCGGCACGTCCAGGAGGTCGAGTGCGCGCTCGGCGGCACGGGCCGGCATCGTCGCCAAGCCTGCGACCATTCCAGCGACCACAGCCACGGGCGACAACCAGCGAAACATCAAGAACCTCCCTGTTCAGGCCAATGGCCGAGTCTTTAGCACGGGATGATGGCAGGGATAAGGCTGGTAGTAATCCGTAAATCCCCCTATTCGCCATACCACCATACGGAGTAGCATGATTCGGCTAATTCGGGTGCGAAAGGAAAACGCCGGGGACATGATCGCCCACAGTGTCGCTGACCAGTTGCGGCTGATCGACCGCGCCGTTACCACGCTGACCCGCTCGACCGAGGCCCTGCTGCGCGCCACCGACGAGAAGGCACTGCTGGAGGACATTTGCCGCGTCGCCGTCGAGGTGGCAGGCTATCGGCTGGCCTGGGTCGGATTCGCTCGCGACAGCGATCCTTTCGTGGTGGAACCGGTGGCGGTGGCCGGCCGCGGCCGCTCGTACCTCGACGAGATCGAGGTGGCGTGGGCCGACACGTCCCATGGCGGCGGCCCCATCGGCATGGCCATCCGCACCGGCAAATCCCAGGTCGTCGACAACATTGAGATTGACCCCCGCTTAGCCCCCTGGCGCGAGGCGGCGGCCCGGCACCACTTGCGCTCGGCCCTGGCGCTGCCGCTGGGCCAGGGCGACGGCCGCATCGGTGCGCTGACCATCTATGCCTCCGAGGCCGAGGCCTTCGACCCCGACGTGGTCCGCCTGATGGAGGACGTGGCGCGCAACCTTACCTACGGCATCGGCGCCCTGCGCATGAAGGCAGAGCACGACCGCGCGGTGCGCGAACTGGCCGAGTCCGAGGAGCGCTACCGTTCGCTCATCGAGTTGACTCCCGACCCCATCCTGGTGCACAGCCAGGGCACTATCCTGTTCGCCAACCAGGCGGCCGCCCGCACCTTCGCCGCCGGAGAGCAATCCCTGCTGGGCCGCCAGATGCTGGATCTTATCCAGGAGCAGTTCCGGGCCGAGGTGCGCCGCCGCATCGCCCGCCCGCCGGCCCGGCGCATGGTCACCGAATACCGCATGCTGCGGCTGGACGGCAGCGAGTTCGAGGCGGAAATCGTCGCCACGACCATCTCGTTCCACGGCCTTCCCGCCCGCATCCTGGTGATCCGCGACATTACCGAGCGCAACCTGGTGCAGCAGCAGCTGGTCCAGACGGCCAAACTGGCCACCCTGGGCGAAATGGCTGCGGGGCTGGTGCATGAATTGTCGCAGCCCCTGAATATCATGCGGCTGACCGCCGAGGGCGCGCTGCTTTTCATCGAACGCGGCAAGGCCACGCAGGAATGGCAGACCCAGCAGTTCCAGCTGGTGGCCGACCAGGCCGAGCGCACCGCCGAGATGATCGACGACATCCGCATCTTCTCGCGCCGCGACACCAGCCCGGTGCAGGTGTTCGACGCCATCCACGCGGTATCGTCGGCACTGGGCGTGCTGGCCGGCCAATTACGCCCGGACGAGATCGCGCTCGTCACTGACCTGCCCGACAGCCCGGTGCTGGTGCGCGGCCGTCCGGTGCAGTTGGAGCAGGTGGTGATGAACCTGCTGTCCAACGCCCACCACGCCCTGAAGGAAAAGCGCGAGCGCGAGCCCGACGACGCCGGCTGGAACGCCCAGATCACCGTGTCGGCCAAGCGGCGCAGCGGCAAGCTGGTGATTACCGTGGCCGACAGCGGGCCCGGTATTCCCCCCGCCATGCGCGCCCGCATCTTCGAACCGTTCTTCACCACCAAGGAGGCCGGGCGCGGCACCGGTTTGGGGTTGTCGGTGAGCTTCGGCATCATCTCGGCCATGGGCGGCCGCCTCGAGGTGCTGGACCAGCCGGGCGGTGCCTGCCTGGCCATCACCCTGCCCATCGACGAGGACGCCTCGCTGGCCGCCGAGATAAAGGATCGTCCGCCCACTTCCACCGAGCCGGTGGAGGGCCATGTGATGGTGGTCGAGGACGAGCTGACCGCCGCCGAGACCCTGGGCCACTTCCTGCGCGAGTTGGGCTACCGTGTCACCGTGTGCACCAGCGGCAACCAGGCTTTCGAGACCTTCATGGCCGACCCCGCCGACGTGGTCATCACCGACCTGCGCATGCCCGCGGGCGGCGGCGAGCAACTGGTGGAGAAGCTGCGCGACTTCGACCCGTTGATGCCCATCGTCATCGTCACCGGCCACCTTGGCGCTACCGAAAGGTTGTCAGAAAACCTTCAAGACGACCGTTGCGCCGTACTCAAGAAGCCGGTTCCCCTGGGAAAACTGGCGGATATCATCGCCACGTTTCTAAAACCCCCGGCATATTAATATATTATGCATGGTTTTCAGTAGACCGAGCGGCCTGGGAGGCTATACTTCCGCGGGGACAGGGAGAAGGCCATGAGTCCGCTCAGGGGAGAGTCTCGATGAAAATCCTGGTCGCCGACGACCACAAGCTGGTGCGCGACGGACTCAAACCGTTCCTGCAGGAATTGGCTCCTGACGTCAACATCCTGGACGCCGCCAATATCGACGAAGCCCTGGCCGCCAGCGCCGCCAACAACGACATCGGCTTGGTCCTGCTGGACCTGATGATGCCCGGCATGGACGGGCTGAAGGGCCTGGAAGCGCTCCGGGCCAAGTGCCCCGACACGCCGGTGGTGATCGTCTCGGGTTTCTCCAGCCGCGACCATGTGGTGGCGGCGGTGCAGGCCGGCGCCGCCGGCTTCATTCCCAAGACGGTCTCTGGCACCGCCATGGTCAATGCGCTCCGTCTGGTGCTGTCGGGCGAGAAGTACCTGCCCTCCTCCACCTTCTTCGACGACCCCAGCAACCAGATGACCATGCCGATGGCCGCACCGGCAAAGCCGGCCGGCGTGCCGCCGCCCTTCGACAAGCTGTCGCGGCGCGAGGCCGAGATCCTGGCTCTGTTGGTGGAGGGGCGCACCAACAAGGAAATCGCCATCTGCCTGGACTTGCAGGAGATCACCATCAAGGTCCACCTGCGTAACGTCTATCGCAAGATCGGCGCCGCCAATCGCGCCCAGGCGGTCCGCATCGCCATGTCGTCGGGTTGGGTTCCGGCCGGCGCTGCCTGAATTCCTGCTATGCCGGCCTTGCCTTAAGGGCCGTTCTGGAGGATGGTTGCGCCCTTCCGAGAAGTCGGCCTGTTTCATTTTCTTCCGGTCAGGGTGATGGCCACTGTTTTTCTTGGTTTAGGGACCAATCTGGGCGACCGCGCCGCCAATCTGCGCGCCGCCCTCGACGCCTTGTCTGCCTTTGCCGAGGTCGAGGCGGTATCCGCGGTGTACGAGACCGCCCCCCTGTATGTCACCGACCAGCCCGCCTTCCTGAACATGGCGGCCCGCGTGAACACGCGGCTGGAGCCACGCGAATTGCTCAAACGCCTGAAAACGCTTGAGAGCGAGCTGGGCCGCGTCGCCTCGGTGCGCTACGGGCCGCGCCTGATCGACCTCGACATCCTGATGTATGAAGGCGTGGTGATGGAGGCGGACGAACTGACCCTGCCCCACCCGCGCCTGCACGAACGCCGCTTCGCCCTGGTGCCGCTGGCCGATGTGGCCGCCGGTGTCATTCATCCGCTGCTGGGCCGAAGCGTCGCCCAATTGCTGGCCGCCCTGCCCGCTGACGACGACGTTCTGCCCGTCGCCGTCTGACCCCTTCTTTTGCCCAAGGACCCGCTTTCACATGCCCGCCACCGCCCCCGACGCAAAGCTGTACCGCATCCTGGTACGCGATCTGGTGCTGAAGTGCCTGATTGGCATCCACGCGCATGAACTGCTGGCGCCCCAGCGCGTGCGCATCAACGTGGATATGGCGGTGCTGGAACAGGCCGGCCCCCTGTCCGACGATATCGCCAATGTGGTGTCCTACGAAGACGTCATCGAAGGCATCAAGCGCATGCTGGCCGAGGGGCACATCAATCTGGTGGAAACCCTGGCCGAGAAGGTTGCGGCCCTGTGCCTGGTCGACGAGCGGGTCGCCTCGGTCACGGTGCGGGTGGAGAAACTGGACGTCTACGCCGAGGCCGCCTCGGTCGGCATCGAGATCGAACGTCGCCGCGATTAATCTTTGGATCAATTGCCGGTCTGCGTCCTTGCTGCCAGAGTATAGCGGAAGGGGGTGGACCGATGACCTCGTACCGCCGATCCTTGGGTATCTGGGCCGGTGCCGCCTTGCTGGCACTGGCCGGAAGCGCCGCCTCGACCTGGCAGATCCTGACGAGCCGCGAGGCTCATCTCCAGGCGGCCGAGCAATTGGCACTGTCGCTATCCTATGCGGCAGCCCAGCGCATCGCCGTCAGCTTGCGCAGCATGGACGTGCTGCTGACCGAGGCCGCCGAGAAAATCGACGATCCCGGCCAGATGGATGCCGCCGCCTTGGCAGCGCTGCGCACCAAATTGGACATTTTTCCCGAGCTGGACAGCATCGGCCTGGTGGACGCCAAGGGTGTGCTGGTCCACATCGCCTATCGCGGTGGCCCGCCGCGCCCGGTGCCGCTGGACATTGCCGACGCGCCCCATGTGCGCGCCACCGCCGAGCATTGGCGCGACACCCCACTGTTCGTCTCGCCGCCGGTGCCGGAGCGGTTCACAAAAAAGCCGGTGATCCTGCTGTCACGTCCCATCCTCGGGCCGGACAAAAGCTTTCGCGGTAGCGCCGGGCTGGCGGTGCTGACCTCCTCCATCGACGACGCCCTGGCCTCGGTGGTGCCGTCCGAAGGCGACGCCGCCGGCGCCTTCACCCCCGAGGGCATCCTGTACAGCCGCGTGCCCCGCGACGAGCGCTTCATTGGCCGCTCCATCTCGGAGAGCGGGCTGTTCCGCGCCTATGCCGCCGTGGGCGAAGCCGGCACCTGGCGCAGCGCCCCCAGCTTCTCGGACGGTGTCGAGCGCGTGGTGGGCTTCACCCCGGTGCCCAATTATCCGGTCGTCGCCGCGGTCGGCATCAGCCGCACCAAGGTGATGGACCGCTGGCGCCGCGAGGTATGGGTCCATGGCGGCATCCAGGCGGTTTTCGTCGGCGTCATCTTCGCCCTGGCGATGCGGCTGTCACGCTCGGAAAGCCGGCGCATGGCGCTGACCGAGCAGATGCTGGCGTCCGAACGCGCCCATGTGGAAAGCCTCGAGCGTGCCGTCGATATCCGCACCGCCGAACTCAATAAATCCATGGCCGCCTTGTCGGAAAGCGAGGAGCGCTTCCGCCGCATGGTGGATGTATCCCCCCTGCCCCTGGTGCTGACCCGGCGATCGGACGGCGTCGTGGTCTACATCAACGCCGCCGCCGCACGGACCTTCGCCATCTCGCAGGAGGAAGCCGTCAACCACGTGGCTCCCGACTACTGGACCGAACCGGCCGACCGCGCCCGCGTGATGGACCTGCTCGCCGCGGACAATCCGCTGGTCAATTACGAGGTCACCCTGAAGCGGCGCACCGGCGAACGCTTCACCGCGCTGATCTCGGCCGCCTTCGTCACCTTTGGCGGCGAGAACCTCATCCTCACCGGGGTGCTCGACATCACCGAGCGCAAGCGGCTCGAGGAAGACTACGCCCGCTCGAACCGCGACCTGGAGCAGTTCTCCTACGCGGTTTCCCACGACCTCCAGGAACCGCTGCGCATGGTGTCCAGTTATCTGACGCTGCTGGACCGGCGCTACCACGACAGGCTCGACGGCGAGGCTCACGAATTCATCGCCTTCGCCGTGGACGGCGCCCAGCGCATGTCGCGCATGATCACCGATCTGCTGGAATATTCCCGGATCAACCGGCGCGGCAGCCGCTTCGAGCCGGTGGCGCTGGAACAGGTGCTTGCCGAGGCCATGACCAACCTGTCCACCGCCGTTGCCGCCTGCGGGGCCGAGGTCACCGCCGAGCCGCTGCCCACCATCACCGGCGACCCCAGCCAGTTGATGCGGGTGTTCCAGAACCTGATCGGCAACGCGCTGAAATACCGCAAGCCCGACGCCGCCCCCCATGTCCGCATCAGTGCGGAGCAGCGGGATGGCGACTGGGTCATATCGGTCACCGACGATGGCATCGGCATCGATCCGGCCGTGACCGCACGCCTGTTCCAGGTGTTCCAGCGCCTGCATCCACGCGGCGCCTACGAAGGCACCGGCATCGGCCTGGCGCTGTGCCGCCGCATCCTGGAACGCCACGGCGGCCGCATCTGGGTGGACTCCGCTGGCGAAGGCCAGGGCTGCACCTTCCGCTTCGCAATCCCGCTGATCCCGCCCCAGCCGGCCGAGAGCGAGCAATGAAAAAAACCCCGCAGCCCATGGCTGCGGGGTTTCCGCATTCGGATACCGGCCGGCGTTACGCCATGCCCAGCGCTGCCTTGTACAGGTCCAGCAGTTGCTCGGTCTCTTCGCGCTCCTGGTCTTCCAGGCGGCGCAGGCTGACGATCTTACGCATGATCTTGGTGTCGAAGCCCTGGGACTTGGCCTGGGAGTAGACGTCCTTGATGTCGGCCGCCAGGGCCTTCTTCTCTTCCTCGAGGCGCTCGATGCGCTCGATGAACTGGCGCAGCGCCTCAGCCGCGATGCCGCCGAACTGGCTGTTGTTCTGCTCGTCGCTCATGGTGGAACCCCTCGGGTGAACGTGAGGGTGCCGACCATAATTCGGTGGCCGCATCCGATCAAGGTACATCTACCCCGCCCGGCATAACGCGTAGGGGCTACGCCCTAGGCGGGCGGCCGGGATTACGTCTTTGGCATAGTGGTCACACCAGCCTCGTTCCAATGCCCAGCGTTTCTGACCTGTCCGGATGAATGCGACCGGGCAGGCAAATATGGGAGATTCACCTTAGTCGAAACCCCATCGAGACACGGGGCCATGAGCAATCCATTCGCCATTCTGCTGGTCGAGGACAGTGCGCTGATGCGGTCGCTGCTGCGCGAGATGCTGCGCCCGGAAGACGCCTTTCAGGTGTTCGAGGCCGCCCATGGCGGCGAAGCCTTGGACGTGCTGTCCCGCGAGCGGGTGGATCTGGTGCTGTCCGACTGGAACATGCACCCGGTGAATGGCCTGCAATTGCTGCAATCCATGCGCGCCGACACGCGCTTGGCCGCTATCCCGTTCGTGCTGATGACCGGCGAGCATACGCCGGAGCGGGCGGTCCACGCGGTGGAGGCCGGCGTCGCCGCCTTCCTGCCCAAACCCTTCGGCCGCTCCCAGTTGGCCAGCGTGCTTGCCCCCTTCACCGGCAGGCAAGCGGCGTAGTCTAATAGACGATCGCCTGCCGCAAGGCCTCGTCGGCCAACACCGGATTCAGCACCAGGGCCAAGAGTTCGGCCCAATGCTCGCACGCCGCCTCGTCGGCCAGCAGATCCTGACGGATTTCGAACGAGATGTGGGGCAGACCGGCGGCTCCGGCGTGGGTGTCCAGCGTGTAGTTGATCTCGCGCCCCGAATAGGGCTGGTTGTCCCCTACCACCAACTCGCCCCTCATCGCCAGGGCCGCCAGCAACGGCTCGGCCATGCGACGGTCGCGGTTGGACAGCACACCCACGTGCCACGGGCGCGGCTCGGCTCCCAGGCAGGGCGTGAAGCTGTGCACCGACACCATGGCGGGCACGCCACGGTGGCGGAACAGGTGGGCCAACTGGGTGCCGATCTCGTGGTGATAAGGCCAGAACCAGCTTTCGGCACGGGCGTCGGCCTCGGGATCGTCGACTGCGGCATTTCCCGGCACGGGGATGCCGCCCGACACGGTGGGGATCGAGCAGGGATCGCCGGGCTGCCGGTTGCAGTCGATGACCAGGCGGCTGATGCCGGCCAGAACCGCCGGGCAGCCCAGCCGCCGCGCCAGCCCTTTCGACACCAGGGCCGCGCCGATGTCCCAGGCGATATGGGCCAAACGCTCGTCCCCCGACAGCCCCAATTCGCCATAACGTCCCGGAATCACTGGGGATGCGTGGTCACACACGACCAACACGCCGGATTCCGGCGCGCCGTCGACGCGCTCGAAAGGCGGGGGTTCGGGGTGGTCGAGCGGGGTGAAATGGAGCATGTCACGTACTATAACAGGGCGAGCCGGGAGACGCAGCCACAACGGATTGCGAAAATCCTAACCAGCGGGTTGACATCCCCCCACGCTTTCCGTATTTTCCCGGCCTCCGGTCGCGCACCCCGGATTTTTTGTTAACGGGAAGCCGTAGGCGACCTAGCGCATAGGAAGTGGACCATGAAGATTCGCAACTCGCTGAAGTCGGCCAAGCTGCGCGACAAGAACTGCCGCATCGTTCGCCGCAAGGGCCGGGTTTACGTCATCAACAAGACGAACCCGCGTTTCAAGGCCCGTCAGGGCTGATCCTTCGGCATTAGCCGTCTGATGGAAACCGCGCCGCCCACCGGGTGGCGCGGTTTTCTTTTGGGCCGGCCACTGCTCCGCCCGACATAGGCCGAACCGCTTGTTGCCATCGGCTGGCTGACCATATACCGGCCATGAAACGCATTCTGGCCTGTGTCCTTCTGGTTATGCTGCTGGGCGCCAGCACATCGTGCTCCACCGATCCGGGCACCCGCCAGGACGCTCTGACGGGGAGCAACCGCTCGGCCAGCCTGGACGCGCTGTTCAATCGGCTGCAAACCACCGACGACGACGACGAGGCCCACCTCATCGAGGTGACCATCCGCCACGTCTGGGCGCAATCGGGCCGCCAAGGGGTGGACACGCTGATGAAGCGGGCCGCCGACGCCACCCACGCCGGTCGCCTGGACGACGCCTTGGAGGCGGCCAACCAGATCGTCAGCGCCGCCCCCGATTTCGCCGAGGGCTGGAATCTGCGCGCCACCATCCATTACCTGCGCGACGAGTACGGCGAGGCGGTCACCGATATCGAGCACGTCCTGGCCATCGAACCCCGCCACTTCGGCGCCCTGGCCGGACTGGGCCGCATTTTGCTGGAGCTGGAGGACAAGAAGGCGGCGCTGCGCGCCTTCGAGGCCGCCCTGGCGGTAAATCCCCATATGACCGAAGTCCGCAACCAGACCAACGACCTGCGCGAGCAGCTGGCGGGAATACCGATCTAATCGGCGCCTTCGCCCATGTGCGGCAGCCATCGGGTACCCGCCGCCACAGCCAGCCATGAAAGGCAGGCATCGATGGTGGGCAGCCGGTGCGTCGCCCCGGTTTTCCGTGCCTCTCCGATCAGCACCGACAATCCGCCCAGGCGGTTGGCGGCAGCGAATCCATCCTCGTCGGTCACGTCATCGCCGACGAAAACCGGGCGGCGGCCGGCGAAGGGTGGGTGAGCCATGAGAGTCTCCAGCGCGCTCCCCTTGTCGGCCCCCTTCGGCTTGATCTCGACCACCATCTTGCCCTCGACCAGGGTGAAGCCAGGATGGCCGACCAAAGCCGCCTGCGCCAGGCTGAGCGCCAGCGGGCCAAGCTCCGGGGCCAGACGGTAGTGCAGCGCCACCGCCAGCCCCTTGTCTTCCACCAGCAGGCCGGCGCGGTTCCCTGCGGGGTGCGCCAAGCGGGCGCGGATGTCGTCCAGCCCCTCGGGTACCGCCAACTGGTGCGCGGCGCCCGCGGCATCGCGCCATTCGATACCGTGCAGGCCGGCGGCCGGCGGGTCGAACGGCGCCACTAACTGGCGCAAATTGTCCAGCGATCGCCCGGAAACCAACGCAACCGCACCGCCATAAGTGTCGGCCAGGCGCTGGAGCAGCG
>DATJKV010000007.1:0-2160 GCA_035491155.1 Magnetospirillum sp.
CTGGTGTCGCCGCTCTTGGCGGCGTCGCGCACGACAGCGGCAAAGTTGCTGGCCGCCGTGTGCATGGCGAGGCCAATGGAGCGCATGGCCTCCGGCATGTAGAGGTCCATCATCTCATCCATCGAGCCCTTGGCGGGTGCCGCGCCCGGTTGCTTCGGCTTGCACGCGGCGGCCGACGGGGAATCGAGGCCGAGCCGATCAGTGGCGATCCGCGCAGCAGCATCGTAGTTCGCTTCGCCCAATTCGGTTAGAATGCCGTCCAAGGCCTCCACATGGTCACGCATATTGCGCAATTGCTGGGCCCGCATCTCGGGAGGAAAGGCGACCGGTTCGCGGGAATCGGGCAAGGCCATGGCGCCATGGCCGTGGGCGGACATGCCCTGATGCTGGGGCATGGCTGGGGCATCGGCAGCCTGGAGCGGGACGGCCATCGCCATCAGGACCGGCAAAGCGAGCAAGCTTGAACGCACGACATCCTCCTTCGCAATTTTCGGTAAGGTAGACGCCTCACATCCGCCGTCATATGATTTGAATCATATGTCCATCTGCAAAGGCGAAGGGGATGCCGACCGCCGACAATTGGACGTCCATGGTGGCCCGGGAACGGCTGTCCGTGCGCAAGCTCGCCGCCGGAGAGGCGGCTTTCCGCCAGGGCGACAGGGCGGCGGCGGTCTATGTGGTGCAAAGCGGACGCATTCGTCTGCTGCGGCATCTGGAGGATGGCTCGTCTGTCTCGGTGTATGTCGCCAGGCCCGGCGACAGCTTCGCCGAGGCTTCGCTGTGGGCGGAGTCCTACCACTGCGACGGGCTGGCCGACGTTCCCTCGGTGATCACAGCGATTCCGAAGAGCGACCTCCTCAGGGTGCTGGAGGACAATCCGCAGGCTACCATGGTGCTGGCGCGCATCTTGGCGGCCCAAGTGCGGATTTCGCGCAGCAGCCTGGAATTGCGGAACATCCGCTCGGCACGTGAACGCCTACTGGCCTGGCTTAGGCTGCAAGCGAACGGTGCGCCGCCGACGGTCGCCCTGGATCGCCCCTGGACCCAGATCGCCGCCGAACTGGGCCTGACCCATGAGGTGATCTATCGCACCTTGGCCGCACTTCAGGCTGAAGGCCTGATTACCCGTACGGCCCGCGAAATCGTCCTGCTTGCCCACGTGTAACGGGCCGAGGAGAGGCGGTGATTTATCGGACCAGCCCAGCCAAGCCTTCGCCCCCCACTGGCGCCACAGCCTGCCACGGAATCAGCGCACACCGCTGCGATTGTCCGGCCACCCGTTCGATGAACGGCACCTCGTAACGCCCGCGCTGGGCCAGGATGGAATCCTTGGTGCCACTGGCCAGCAGGCTCTGATTGACCACCCAGGCGTAGGGCACGATGCCGGCACGGGCGAGGTCGTGCTGCAGCCGCTCGGCCTCGTGCACGGGCGTCGCTTCGGCCAAGGTGACGATGAGCACGCGGGTGAAAGACGGATCGCGCAGGCGCGGCAGCAGCTGGCGCACCGCCTCCGGCATGTCGGCCTGGGTCCGCAGCACCTCGCGGTGATAGGCCTCGGCGGCGTCCAGTAGCAGGATGGTGTGGCCCGTGGGTGCGGTGTCCAGCACGACGAAGCCGTCCTTGCCTTGGTCCACGGTGCGGGCGAAAGCGCGGAAGACGGCGATCTCCTCGGTGCAGGGCGAACGCAAATCCTCTTCCAGCATGGCGCGGCCGGCAGCGTCCAGGTTGGCGCCGGCCTTGGCCAACACCTCGTCGCGATAGCGCGCCACCTCCGCTTCCGGGTCGATGCGGGTGACGCTCAGGCCGGGAATGGCGTTTTCCACCGTGCCGGCGACATGGGCGGCGGGGTCGGTGGTGGAGAGCACCACCTTATGGCCCTTCCGCGCCAGGGCGGCTGCAACGGCGGCGGCGACCGAGGTCTTGCCGACACCGCCCTTGCCCATGGTCATGACCACGCCATGGCCGCTATGGGCGAGATTCTCGACCAGCGGGGCCAAGCCCGCGGGCAGGTGTGCGGGTACGTCCGGCAGGACATCGCTATGGTGGACCAGCGCGGGGTTGGACATGCCGCGCAAGGAATCGAGACCGACCGTTCCCTTGGGCAGGAACGGCGTTTCGCTGCGCGGCAGGCCGGCCAAACCCTCCGGCATGTCGGCGATG
>DATJKV010000008.1:0-4087 GCA_035491155.1 Magnetospirillum sp.
GCTCATGCGGCGCCCCCACCGAGGCCCGCGAAGGCGGCAACATGCGCCAGTGCCTGGATGCCCGCTGCAACGCCCAATTCTACCCGCGCACCGACCCCGCGGTGATCATGCGCGTCACCGACGGCGACAACGTGCTGCTGCACCGCCAGCGCGCCTGGCCGCAGGGCCAATGGTCGGTGCTGGCCGGCTTCGTCGAGCCGGGCGAAACGCTGGAGGAGGCGGTGGCACGCGAAGTGCGCGAGGAGACCGGGGTGGAGGTGGCTGATGTCGCCTATGAAGGCAGTCAGCCCTGGCCCTTTCCCTCCTCAATCATGCTGGCCTTCTCGGCCCGCGCCGACGGCGGCACACTGGTTCCCGATCAGCACGAACTGGAAGACGCCCGCTGGTTCAGCCGCGATGTCATCCTGAGGACCTTCGACGATGCGCACCGGGGCAAGAATACCGGCCTGTTCCTGCCCATGCACGGCAGCATCTCGCGGTGGCTGATGGAGGCTTGGCTGGGACGGGCTTGAGGCCTGTCCCTCACCAGATGCACTGGCGCCAATGATCCTCGCCCCCGGCGGCACTGTCGAAGCAGGTGCGAGCCTCGTCCTCGGGAAACCAGCCATCGCTCCCGACCACGCGGGCCATGCCATCCTCGTCGTCACGCGCCTCGCGGCGGTGGTGACCATGGAGCGAGTAGACATGGCCGCAGCGGGCCTCGACCACCGCATAATGGCCGAGACAATCCGTTATCAGCCGATAGGTTTCCTTAGCATCGACGATCTTGATCCCCATGGCGTTCTCCGTAAGCCTTTCGGGACAACCCTCCATGGAGAAAATGACGTTCGGCCAAGTGACCTTGTTCCGGCCTTTCCTCAGGACAGTGGCGCTACCACCTTGGGCACCGGGGGCAGCCGCCACGCCTCCCACGGCCCCGGCCCCTGGGCCAGCAGGGCCTCCATCTCGGTCAGGTCCTTGAAGGTGTCCACCGCCCGCCAGAACCCTTCGTAGCGATAGGCCGACAGGCGGCCGCGTTCGATCAGGCGCTGGAACGGCTCAAGCACCAGTTCCTCACCTTCCGCCATGTGGTCGAACATGCTGCGGTCCAGGACGAAGAAACCGCCATTGATCCACATGTCGGTCTCCTTGACGTCCAGGATACCCGCCACCGTGCCGTCATCGTGCATGCGGGCGACGTGGAAGGACTGGCTGGGCCGCACCGCCAGGAAGGTGGCCACCGCCTTGCTGGCTTGGTGACGTTCGATCAGACGGGGCAGCGGGATGTCCGACAGCCCGTCCGAATAATTGGCCAGGAACGTCTCGTCGCCGTCCAGGAACGGCGCCACCCGGCGCAGCCGCTCGCCGATGTTGGAGGTCAGCCCGGTATCCACGAAGGTAATGCGCCAGTCGCGGATGTCCTCGGCCAGCAGCTCGACCCGGTGCCCGCCGTCGGACAGCACGAAGTCGTTGGACATGGCCTCGTTGTAGCCCAGGAAGTATTCCTTGATGGCTTCGCCCCGATGGCCGAGGCAGAGGATGAAGTCCTTGTGGCCCCAATGGGCGTACCAGCGCATCACGTGCCAGAGCAGCGGCCGGTTGCGCAGCACGGCCATGGGCTTGGGCTGGGTCTGGGAATAGTCGCGCATGCGCATGCCCAGCCCGCCGCAGAACAATACGACCTTCATCGCCTGGCCCTCCGCCTCACGGGAAAATCGCCACGTCGGGGATCGGCACCACGAACTGGCCGCCCCAATCGCGGATATAGCCGTGGCTGGACATGATCTCGTGCTTCAGGTTCCACGGCAGGATCAGCAGATAGTCTGGCCGCGTTTCGCGGATACGCTCGGGCGGGAAGATGGGGATGTGAGTGCCCGGGGTGTACTTGCCGTGCTTGTACGGATTGCGGTCCACCGCATAGTCCAGGAAATCGCTGCGAATGCCGCAATAGTTCAGCAGGGTATTGCCCTTGCCCGGCGCCCCGTAGGCGACGATGGACTTGCCATACCACTTGGCGCGGATGAGGAAATCCACCAGGTTCCATTTGGCCTGGCGGACCTGCTCGGCGAAGCGCGAGAAGCCAACCAGCTGATCCAACTGCTCCTCGGATTCGCGGGTCAGGATTTCCGCCACCTTGTCGGATACCGGCCGTTCGGCCGCCTCGGGGCAGAGGTAGAGGCGCAGCGAACCGCCATGGGTCCAGATTTCCTCCACGTCGAACAGCTTGAGCCCGTGGCGGGCGAAGATGGCCCTCGCGGTGCCCAGCGAGAAGTACGAGAAGTGCTCGTGGTAGATGGTGTCGTATTGGTTTTCGCCGATCAGCTTGGCGAGATGGGGGAACTCCACCGTGGCGACGCCGCGCGGCTTCAGCAGCATGGCCATCCCGGCGACGAAGTCGTTGAGGTCGGGCACCTGGGCCAGCACGTTGTTGGCGATCACCAGATCGGCCCGCCTCATGCGGCTGGCACAGGCGGTGCCGAAGAACTCCACCATTGTGGGCACGCCGCGCGCGATGGCCGCCTGGGCCACATTGGCCGCCGGCTCCACCCCCAGCACCGGCACGCCGTGGCGGTGGAAGTGCTGCAGCAGGTAGCCGTCGTTGGAGGCCAGTTCGACCACATGGCTTTCAGGCCCCAGGCCGAGGCGCCGCACCACCTGGTCCACATAGCGCCGGGCATGATCCAGATAGGCATCGGAATAGGATGAGAAGTAGGCGTATTCGCTGAAGATGTGATGGGGGGCGACGTATTCCTCCAACTGCATCAGGAAGCAGTGCTCGCACACCCGCACCTTCAGCGGATAGAACGGTTCCATGTGGTTCAGCTGGTGGGGCGCAAGGAAGCTCTCGCACAGGGGCGACATGCCCAGGTCCACCACGTCGGCCAAAGGCCCACCGCAGAAGCGGCACACCGCCGCCGCCTGCTCGCCGCCGGCTAGGCCGTTGTCCGCCAGTTCGGAATCCTTCACGGCGATCCGTCCTTTCATCCAGGCCGCCGCCCTAGGGAAGAGCAGCCCTGGCCATGAGCCATACCGCCCCACGATTTAGTACGTGCATACCGCACGATTGAATTGGACATCCGGCGATGCCTCGGATGGCCGGCATCCTCCCCGGAAAGCCGATTGGATTATCCCCCAGATCGATTTCGCCTGCTGATCGACGCGCTTAAGTCTTGGAGTGCGAACGCCCCCTGACGGAGCGAAAACCATGCACGTCGCCATGGTCGGCAGCGGCTATGTTGGTCTGGTGACCGCCGCCTGCCTGGCCGCCATAGGCCATCGAGTCACATGTGTCGATTCCGACGCCGCCCGCATCAAGGCGCTGAGCCGGGGCGTCACTCCCATTCACGAGGACGGACTGGATGCACTGATCCGCGACGGGATGGGCGCCGGACGCCTGGACGCCACCACGGACTTGGGGGCGGCCATGCGCAATGCCCAGGTGGTGATGGTGGCGGTGGGCACGCCCTCGCTGGAAGGGCGCATCGACCTCAGCGCGGTCGACGCCGCCAGCCGCCAGATCGGCGCCCTATTGCGCGGCCGCCGCGACCGCCCGGTGGTGGCGGTCAAAAGCACCGTGATTCCCGGCACCACCGCCGGCCCGGTGCGCAAGGCTTTGGAGGAAACCAGCGGCGGCCGGGCAGGCGTGGATTTCGGCCTGGCCATGAACCCGGAATTCCTGAGCCAGGGCAGCGCGGTGGCGGACTTCCTCAAGCCCGACCGCATCGTGATCGGCGAATGGGATTCCTATTCCGGCGAGGTGATGGCCGAGCTCTACCGGCCTTTCCCGGCGCCATTGCTGCGCATGGGCCTGGCCGAGGCCGAAATGGTCAAATACGCCGCCAATTCCCTGCAGGCCCTGCTGATCTCCTACGCCAACCAGATCGCGTCGCTGTGCGAAGCCACCCCCAGCGCCGACCATGCCCGGGTGATGGAGGCGGTGCACCTGGACCGCATGCTGGACGGCCCCGAGGGTGGGCGTGCCGGCGCCACCCGCTTCCTCAAGGGCGGCATCGGCTTCGGCGGCTCGTGCTTCCCAAAGGATCTGGAGGCCTTCAACGTCTACGCCCACCGCCTGGGCGTGCCGGTGCCGCTGATCGCCGCCATCAGC
>DATJKV010000009.1:0-3659 GCA_035491155.1 Magnetospirillum sp.
CTGGAACAGCCCCCCTTCATCGCCCTGGTGGAGCAGCGTGAGGCCGACCTGGCCCGGGCGCAAGCCGAGGCAAACAACGCCAAGGTCCAGTTGGAGCGCGCCAAGCAATTGCTGCGCACGCAAAACATTCCCCAGTCGGAAGCGGACCGGCGCGAGGCGCTGTACCTGACCACCGTCGCCGGAATCAAGCAGGCCCAGGCCGCCCTGGACGTGGCGCGCATCGATCTGGGCTATACCGAGATACGCGCCCCCATCGATGGCCGTATCGGCCGGTCCACCTTCACCGAAGGAACGCTGGTGGGGTTAGGCTCGCCGCCATTGGCCTCCATCGTCAACAACGATCCGGTGTATGTCACCTTTCCGGTCAGCCAACGCGAGCTTTTGGATTTCCGACGGAAGGCGGAAGAGCAGGGCCGCAGCCGCGACGTGGTCGTGCACCTGCGGCTGGCCGATGGAACGGCCTATGCTGAACCGGGAAAGGTGAATTTCCTCGACGTGGTTGCCGATCCGGGAACCGACACGGTTACCGTCCGCGCCGTCTTCCCCAATCCCAAGGGCATGATCGTTCCGGGCCAGTTCGCCAGCGTGTCGGTGGAGAGCGCCCAGCCGGTGGCCTCCATCGTCGTGCCGCAGGCGGCGCTGCAAATCGATCAGGCCGGGCCGTTCGTCATGGTCGTGTCCAAAGACAACAAGGTGGAGATCCGCCACGTGCGCACCGGCTCGTCGCTGGAGAATGCCATCGTGGTCGATCAGGGCTTGCAGGCTGGCGACCGGGTGGTGGTCGAAGGCGCGCAAAAAGTCCGGCCGGGCCAGGCAGTCCAGGTGAGCGAGACACCCGAGGAAGCGCCAGCCAAGCCAAAGGAAAATCCGTCATGATTTCCCGGGTATTTATCCGCCGGCCCCGCTTCGCCATGGTGATCGCCATCGTCACGGTGCTGGCCGGCGGCCTGGCGCTGGCCGGACTTCCCGTGGCGCAATTCCCCGACATCGTGCCGCCGCAGGTCGCGGTTACCAGTTCCTATCCCGGCGCCAGCGCCGAGGTGGTCGAGGCCACTGTCGCCCAGCCCATCGAGAGCCAAGTGAACGGCGTCGACAACATGCTTTATATGCAGTCGACCAGCGGCTCCGACGGTTCCTACCAGTTGACGGTGACCTTCGCCCTGGGCACCGACCCCGACATCAATACCGTCAACGTCCAGAACCGCGTGCAACTGGCCGAGAGCAAGCTGCCCGAGGAGGTGATCCGACAGGGCCTGACGGTGAAGAAGAAATCCTCGGCGCTTCTCCAGGTGATCTCGCTGTATTCGCCGGACGGATCGAAGGACGCGCTTTATCTCAGCAATTACGCCACCATCAACGTCCTCGACGCCCTGGCCCGCATCCGCGGCGTCGGCCAGTCCAACCTTTTCGGCGCGCTGGAATACAGCATGCGGGTGTGGCTGAACGGCGACCGCCTGACCGCTTTGGGATTGTCGCCGGCCGAGGTGGTCGACGCCATCCGCAGTCAGAACGTGCAGGCTGCGGTGGGACGGATCGGCGCCCAGCCCTCGCCGGACATGCAGCAGTTCCAGATCACCTTGCAGACCAAGGGCCGTCTGACCACCACCAAGGAATTCGAGGACATCGTGGTGCGCGCCAATCCGGACGGTTCCACCGTCCGTCTGCGCGACGTGGCCCGGGTGGAGTTGGATGCCCGCAGCCGGGACGCCTTCTCGCGCCTCAACGGCCAGCCGACGGCATCCATCGCCATCTACCAGGCGCCGGGCGCCAATGCGGTCGCGGTCGCCGAGGGCGTCCGCAAGACCATGGAGGATCTGAGCAAGCGCTTTCCCGATGGGGTCAAATACAAGGTCATCTACGACACCACGTCCTTCGTGAAGGACACCATCCATGAAGTGATCAAGACGCTGGGCGAGGCCTTCGTCCTGGTGGTGCTGGTGGTCTACCTGTTCCTGGGCAATTTGCGCGCCACCCTGGTTCCCACCATCGCGGTTCCGGTGTCGCTGATCGGCACCTTCGCCTTCATGTCCGTGTTGGGTTACTCCGCCAACACCATCTCGCTGCTGGCCATGGTGCTGGCCATCGGCATCGTGGTAGACGACGCCATCGTCGTGGTCGAGAACGTCGAGCGGGTCATGCACGAGGAGAACCTCCCCGCGCCGGAGGCCGCCGCCAAGGCCATGGACCAGATCACGCCGGCCATCATCGCCATCACCTTGGTGCTGCTGTCGGTGTTCGTCCCGGTCGCCTTCATTCCCGGTATCACCGGCCAATTGTTCCGCCAGTTCGCGGTGGTGGTGTCGGTCTCCATGCTGTTGTCGGCTATCAACGCTTTGACACTCAGCCCGGCCTTGTGCTCGTTGCTGCTGAAGCCCGGCCATCGGCCGCGCGGGCCGATCCGCTGGGTGTTGTCCGGCATCGACCGCACCCAGGAGGGCTATGCGCGCAGCGTCCGCTGGATCGTGGGCAAGAGCATCTTGAGCCTGGTCGTGCTGGCCGCCGTGCTGGTGGCCTCCGGCGGGTTGCTCAAGATCACACCCACCGGCTTTTTGCCCGAAGAGGACCAGGGCGCGTTCTTTACCGAGCTCAAGCTGCCTGAAGGCGCTTCGGTCAACCGCACCCTGGAGGTGACCGAGCGGGTCGAGGATGCCATTCGGGCGGTGCCGGCGGTGTCCGATGTGACCTCGGTGGTCGGCTTCAGCATGCTCAACAACCTCAATCAGTCCAACAGCGCGTTCCTGATCATTTCGCTCAAGCCCTTCAGCGAGCGGATCGGGGACCCCCAGGGCTCCGTCGCCGCCATTCTCAAACGCCTGCGGCAGGAATTGTCCACCCTGCCCGAGGCAAGCGTGCTGCCGTTCAATCTGCCGCCCATCATCGGCCTGGGCACCAGCGGCGGCTTCGAATACCAACTGCAATCCCTGGCCGGCGGCAGCCCGGCCGACATGGCGGCGGTCATGCGGGGACTGGTGGTGCGGGCCAATCAGACGCCGGAGCTGGCCAACGTCTTCAGCCTGTTCGCCGCCAACTCCCCGCAGATGTATCTGGATATCGATCGCAACAAGGCGCAGACGCTGGGGGTCAAGGTCGACGACATCTTCACCGCCTTGCAGGCCACCTTGGGCGGCTTCTATGTCAACGATCTCAACCTGTTCGGCCGCACCTGGCAGGTGACGGTCCAGGGCGAGGCCGACGAGCGTTCCCACATCGCGGACATCTCCCGCATCCACGTCAAAAACGACAAGGGTGAAATGGTCCCCATGAGTTCGCTGGTCCAAATACGTCCGCAGCTCGGTCCCCAATCCATCACCCGCTACAACAACTACCGCAGCGTCATGATCAACGGCACGCCAGCACCGGGCGTCAGCTCGGGCACGGCGCTGGCAGCGATGGAGCGGCTGTCAGCCCAAACCCTGCCGGCCGGCTACGCATTCGAATGGACTGGCACCGCGTTGCAGGAAAAGCAGGCGGCGGGCAAGACACCGATCATCCTCGGTCTGGCCATCCTGTTCGCCTTCCTGTTCCTGGTGGCCCTTTATGAAAGCTGGTCGATCCCCATCCCGGTGCTGCTGTCGGTGTCCGTCGGCTTCCTGGGCGCCATTCTTGCCCTTGTGGTCGCCTCGCTCAGCCTGGACGTGTTCGCCCAGATTGGCATCGTC
>DATJKV010000010.1:0-2285 GCA_035491155.1 Magnetospirillum sp.
TCCGTCATTGCCACCGCGGGCGGCCCCGACAAGGTGGCGGTGGCTTGTCGGCACGGTGCCCATTACGGCATCGATTACAAGACCGAGGATATCCGGGAGAAGGTCAAGGACCTGACCGGCGGCCGGGGTGCCGACGTGGTCTACGACCCGGTGGGCGGCGCGGTGTTCGACGCCAGCTTGCGCTCCATCGCCCCCGACGGCCGCATCCTGGTGATCGGCTTCGCCTCGGGCACGGTGCCGCAGATTCCCGCCAACCACCTGCTGGTCAAGAACGTCACCGTCATCGGCTATTGGTGGGGCGCCTACCGCAAGCTGGCGCCCGAGCGGGTGCGCGATTCTCTGGCCGAGTGCGTGCAGTGGTGGGCCGAGGGCAAGCTTTCCCCCCACGTCTCCAACACTTTGCCGCTGGCCGAAGCCTCGGCGGCGCTCGACCTGCTGAAGGGCAGGGCGGCGACGGGCAAGGTGGTGCTGGTGGTGTGATGTCCCTCGCCCGCTTGCGGGAGAGGGAGGGGCCCAGCCTTAGGCTGGGAGGGTGAGGGAGCCGGGAACGAGGTGCCGGCCGGCTCGCAGACCCGTCGGGTGCCGATGACAAATTCATCCTCGGCCCCCTCATCCGCCCCTTCGGGGCACCTTCTCCCGCTTGCGGGAGAAGGGATTAACTTGCCACCGCGTGCTCGTCCGGGATGCCCGCCTGCAGCCGTTCCGCCATGCGCGAGCACTTCTGGCGCTGGCTCTCCGAGCGTAGCTGGCCGCAGGCGGCCAGGATGTCGGCGCCGCGCGACTTGCGGATGGGCGCCGAGAAGCCGTTGTCCTGCAAGATGTCCGAGAACGCCTTGACGTGCTTCATGTCCGAGCACTCGAACTCGGAACCGGGCCACGGGTTGAACGGGATCAGGTTGAACTTGGCGGGCAGGTCTTTGACTAAGCGCAGCAGTTCGCGCGCGTCGGCCGCCGAGTCGTTGACGCCCTTCAGCATGATATATTCGAAGGTGATGCGCCGCGCGTTGGAAGCCCCCGGATACTCGGCGCAGGCTCGCATCAGTTCGGCCAGCGGGTACTTCTTGTTGATGGGCATGATGCGGTCGCGCACTTCGTCGGTGACCGCATGCAGGCTGATGGCCAGATTGACGCCCAGCTCCTCGCCGCAGCGCTTCATCATGGGTACCACGCCCGAGGTGGACAGGGTGATGCGCCGCTTGGACAGGGCGATGCCCTCGCCGTCCATGATGATCTTCAGCGCCTGCGCCACGTTGTCGAAGTTATAGAGCGGCTCGCCCATGCCCATCATGACGATGTTGCTGAGCTTGCGTGCCGTGTCGTCGGGGGTGGGCCATTCGCCATAGGCATCGCGCGCCACCATGAACTGGCCGACGATCTCGGCCGGGGTCAGGTTGCGCACCAGCAGCTGGGTGCCGGTGTGGCAGAACTTGCAGGTCAGGGTGCAGCCCACCTGCGAGCTGATGCACACCGCTCCGCGCACCTCGTCCTCGTCGGGGATATAGACGGTCTCGGCCTCGTTGCCGTCGCTGAACTTGAGCAGCCACTTTCGAGTGGTATCCACCGAGACGAGGTCGCGCTCCACCTCGGGACGTTCGACCACATAGTGCTCGTCCAGGCGCCCCTGCATCACCTTGGAAATCGAGGTCATCTTGGCGAAGTCGGTTTCGCCGCGATTGTACAGCCAGTGCCACAATTGCTTGGCGCGAAACGGCTTTTCACCAATCGCGGCCATTTCGGCGGCCAGCTGCTCGCGCGACAGGCCGATAAGATTCTTCTTGGGGGCAGTGTCCATGACCGCAAGAGATAGGCATTGGCGCGACGAAACGCAACATATCCTGCCTTTGGCCAGCATGACACCTTACCTCATCCGCGTTAGGCTTCCCCTCAATCCAGGGGGAGAACGAGCCATGAGCCACCAGCACACCGATGATTCCTGCTGCCGCGCAGGCGAACTCGCCCGGCGGCATTTCCTGCGCATGGCCCTGGTGGGCGGTGTGGTGGTCGCGGCCGGTACCGCGTTGCCGTTGGTTCCCGCTCAAGCGGGCGGCACCGCCGAGGCGCTGCTGCTCTCGTGCATGGACTACCGTCTGGTGGACGACATCGTCCGCTACATGGACGGCCGCCACATGACCAATCAATACGACCACGTGGTGCTGGCCGGCGCCTCGCTGGGGGCTGTGTCCGAGAAGCTCAACTGGGGGCGCACCTTCTGGGACCACCTGGACGTCGCCATGGAGCTGCATCACATCAAGAAGGTCATCATCCTCGACCACAAGGATTGCGGC
>DATJKV010000011.1:0-2217 GCA_035491155.1 Magnetospirillum sp.
GGCGGCCAGTTCCGCCAGCCGGGCGGCGAGGGCACGCTTGTCCTCGTCGGCCGGATCGCTCCAGCCGAAATGGTGGGCGCGGGCGGCGGCAGCCAGATTGCGTTCGGTCTTCTTGTAGAGGGTGGCAAACGAGATCACGCACTCGTCCACCGCGCCCGCCAGGGCCTCTGCCAGACGAGCGAACGTCTCCAGGTGGTATCCGGTCGGAGTGAAATCGGTGAACAGAATGGGGTCGTAGCGCCACACCACCGCGCGCGGCCCGAATTCCTCGGCCAGCGTGCGCATGTCGGCGACGGCGCGGACGGGATCGACCACCGAAATTTCCAGCGCGCGCGGATAGCCGGTGACCGTATAGGACACCACGAAGGGAATGCCGGCCGCTTGTACGTCACAAAACGCATCACGGAACGGGGCGGCGTTGCGGGTCCAGAACACGAAGCCGTCCACGCCGTCGCGCAACGGCACCACCGAGGCCGGCCCGCCATAAGGGTTGGCCACCCGGGCGAAGCCGGCGCGGAAGCGGTTCCTGAACCAGGCACTGTAAAAGGCGGGGATGTCGGTGCGGTAACTGGCCGAGAGGATCATACCGATGAAGTTGGCGGATTCCTTCGCAGGGGGCAACTCTTCGGCTGGGTCGATGGCCTCTTTCACCTCTGGTCGGCACCGGTTCCGTCAGCCGCCCTGGTGCAATCGCGCCTTGGCGCCCCTTCACGCCGCCCGAGCGCACTGCTCCGGAGGGGCCAGATCCGTCGGATCGGCGCTGCGCAGGTGGGTACGAAGAAATGCGACCAAGGTCATCAACAGCCTCGAACGCACGTCATGGCCCGCGCGCAAGGCGACACGCAGGGCGCTCAATGTGTTGAGAAGCGCCTGATGCTGCTTCCTGTGCTCCGCCAGAACCGGGCTGCGCTGTGCGGCCAAAAAGGACTCCTCGGCCTGAAACTGGCGGACCAATCGCGCCTCCAAGGCTTCCAAAGCGGCCTCGGTGACGGCCGCGCAGGTGGCGGCGTCGGCCGAATTCAGGCGATTTGCCACTTCAATGACGAGTTGCTGACCGCCATCGACCATATCCCAACCGAGCGACTTCTCTGCATCCCACGCGATCATCGCCGCTCTCCTCGCACTTGGTGCTCGATGATCAAAACGTAATTGCCCGGTTCGACCTTGAACATCGGGCCATTCCCGGAGAGCCTGGAATGCATAAGGATAAGCGGGCATTCTACCTTGGTTTGGACGCTAGCCCGTTGGGCTGGGACCTTGGGGCGGATATGCTTTTTTTGGCTGCGCTATGTGGCGGGGCTGGCGGAACGGGTGGTCCCGTACACGCGGCCGCCAATTATTCCACGTTGTTGGCCGGGATTGGCGATGAAGACGCGGCGCGCCACCATAGTTGCAGCCTCACGACACCACCCTATATAACGCCGGTGTGGCGCGGGACCGCGCCGAACCGTTCATTGATCCATTTCACCCGTTGGGGGTTTCGGCGGTTGCCGCACTGCCCTTAAGGACCGCCGGAACCGGCCGCATCGAGACGAGGAAGAAGATGAGCAAAGTCATTGGCATTGACCTGGGCACCACCAATTCCTGCGTGGCCGTGATGGAGGGCAAGGCCGCCCGCGTCATCGAGAACGCCGAGGGCATGCGCACCACCCCCTCCATGGTCGCCTTCGCCGATTCGGGCGAGCGCCTGGTGGGCCAGCCGGCCAAGCGCCAGGCGGTGACCAATCCGACCAACACCCTGTTCGCCATCAAGCGCCTGATCGGCCGCCGGTTCGATGATCCGATCACCAAGAAGGACATGAACCTGGTGCCCTATCACATCGTCGGCGGCGACAACGGCGACGCGTGGGTCGAGGCGGGCGGCAAGAAGCAGAGCCCGAGCCAGATTTCCGCCTACATCCTGACCAAGATGAAGGAAACCGCCGAGGCGTATCTGGGCGAGGCGGTGACCCAGGCGGTCATCACCGTTCCGGCCTACTTCAACGACGCCCAGCGCCAAGCCACCAAGGACGCCGGCAAGATCGCCGGCCTGGAAGTGCTGCGCATCATCAACGAGCCCACCGCGGCCGCGCTGGCCTACGGCTTCGGGAAGCAGGTCAACAAGAAGGTCGTCGTGTTCGACCTGGGCGGTGGCACGCTCGACGTCTCCGTCCTCGACATTGCGAACGGCGTGTTCGACGTGATCGCCACGGGTGGTGACACCTATCTCGGCGGCGA
>DATJKV010000012.1:0-3505 GCA_035491155.1 Magnetospirillum sp.
GTGCCCTGCTGGGTGGCGGCGTATTTGAGCAGGCGCTCGGTCAGCGAGGAATCCTCGTAGCGCACTTCCATCCGCTCAAGCGTGGCGCCGGCGGCGATGGCCTGGGCGGCAAAGGAATCGTCGGCCGCCAGGGTCGGAACATTGCCGAAGGTGCCGGTCAGGGTGATGCGGCCCATTTCGTCGCCGCCGAAGGCGATGGTCTTGATGGTCAGGCGCTGGGCCTCGGGGGCGTGGGCGAAGGCGAAGTCGAAGTTCAGCGCCAGGGTCTTGTAGCCCAGTTGCGTCAGCATCTCCTGGGCATCGGCATCGGGGACATCCTTGGCCGCCATTTCCAGCCCGTGCACGCCTAACGCCAGCGAGCGGGCCTGCTTGTCGGCCACGGCGAAGTCGGACAGAACCACTTCGCGCATCTTCACGCTCTGGCCGGAAGCGCTGACGGTCACGCCGGTCATGGCCAGGCGGTCGACCTTGCCGTTGGGGGTGGGATCGCCCAGGGCCAGGCCCTCCAAATTGTCGCCGGTGAGTTCAAGCGCCGAGATCTGTACCTGGCCAGGATCCTCGATGACCACGTCGCGAGCCGTGAGCTTGCCCAGGCGGGTCTCGGAGGCGTCCTCGATCACCACCGCCGGGCTGCGCAGCACGTAGGCATTCCCATCCTGGACGATCTTGAGCTCGACGTCGGAAAGGGACAGCCGGCCGGAGAACAGCGAGTAGTCCAGATTCTTGTAGCGGCCTTCCGAGCCGGCCGGCAGAGACGCCAGCGCTTTCTCCACTTCGTGCCGGGCCTTCATCGTGGGATAGACCGCCGTGCCGAAGCTGGCGGCACCAGCAAGGACGATTACGATCGCACCGACGGCAACTTTGTTCATTGCACTTCACCCTTGGTTGGGACGGCAGTGAAGCTAGCCCCCCTAAACCAAGGGTTCAAGGACGATTGGGTTATGCAGCTTGGATATCCTGGACCAAGCCAGGACCTTCGGTATAAAACGTTTGGCAGCCCCACATGGGTGCCTTACGGCTCGGTCAGGACCTGTTTCACCGCTCCGGCCAGCTGTTTCAGCGAGAACGGTTTCGGCAGGAAGTGAATGCCGGCGTCAGGGTCGATGCCGTTGCGGGCCACATCCTCGGAATAGCCCGAGATCAGGATGACCTTGATGGCCGGGCGTTCCATGCGCACTAGACGGGCCAGCGTCACGCCGTCCATGCCGGGCATGACCACGTCGGAGACCAGCAGGTCGATGGCCTCGTCGCCGCGCAGCACGTCCAGCGCCTGCTCGCCCGAGCGCGCCTCGATGACGCGGTAGCCCTTGTTCTTGAGCGCGCGGGTGCCGAACATGCGCACGGCATCCTCGTCCTCGACCAGCAGGATGGTGCCGCTGCCGGTAAGGTCGGCGGGGGTTTCCGCCGGGGCGGCCGGGCGCGGTGTCTCGGCTTCCGGCTCGGCCTCGATGCGGGGCAGGTAGATGGAGAAGGTGGCGCCCTGGCCCAGTTCGCTGTCCACGAAGACGAAGCCGTCGGTCTGGCGCACGATGCCGTAGACGGTGGAGAGCCCCAGGCCGGTGCCGGCACCAACTTCCTTGGTCGAGAAGAAGGGCTCGAAGATGCGGCCCAGGTTCTCCTTGGGAATGCCGGTTCCGGTGTCGAACACCTCGATCAGCACGTAGTCGCCGGCGGGCATCAGCTCAGGCCCGCGCTGTACCGCCTGTTCCACCGTCACCGTGCCGGTGCGGATGGTCAGCGTGCCACCGCCGGGCATGGCGTCGCGGGCGTTGACCGCCAGATTGATGATGACCTGATCGAACTGGCCGGGATCAACCCGCACCAGGCCGAGCTGGCGGCCATGCACCATCTTCAGCTCGATGGTTTCGCCCAGCAGGCGGCGCAGCAGGTTGTTCAACTCAGCCAGGGCGTCAGTGACGTTCAACAGGCGCGGCTGCAAAGCCTGCCGGCGCGAGAAGGCCAGAAGCTGGCGCACCAGGCTGGCGGCGCGGTTGGCGTTCTGCTTGATCTGCATGATGTCGGCGAAGCTGGGGTCGCCCGGCCCATGGCGCTGCAGCAGCAGATCGCAGAAGCCGATCATGGCGGTGAGCAGGTTGTTGAAATCGTGCGCCACGCCGCCGGCCAACTGGCCCATGGCCTGCATCTTCTGCGACTGGGCGAACTGGATTTCCAGGTTGCGCTGTTCGGTGGCGTCGATGAAGTGGACGATCAGGCCCGAGATGTCGCCGTCTTCGTGGGTGGGACTGACGAACAGCTGGGCGATGACGTCGCGCCGGCCCTTCAGGCGCACTTCCAGATGGGTGCCGGGCAGCGAGCCCAGCAGCACCTTGGCCAGTTGCTCGGACGCCAGCGGGCGTTGGTCCTCGGCGATGTAATCGGTGAGCTGGCGTCCGGCCAGCCCGTCGTGGTCGATGCCCATCATGGCCTGGAAGGCCAGGTTGCAGGTGCCGACGGTGCCGTCCAGCTCGATCAGTGCGATGCCGACGGGGGCGTCGTCGAACAACCAGCGGAAGCGACGTTCGGCGGCACGGAGCGCGCGTTCCCACTGGTGTTCGGGCACCATGTCGCGCACCACCACCGAGCGGGTGCGGATTTCACCGCCCTCGTCGTACACCGAATGGGCCAAGAGCGCCTGGAACACCTCGCCGCCGCGCCCGACCAGACGCAGTTCGCGCCGTTCATCCTCGGGGTCGGGGATGCAGCCCAGCACGTCCAAGAGGTTCTGCCCCACCAGTTCGGTGGAGGAGCGGCCCAGCCACTCGGCCAGGCGCTGGTTGACGCTGCGGATGATGCCGTCGGAATCGGCCGAGTAACAGCCGACCGGCAGGAAATCCACGAAGTCGGCCAGCCATTCGTTCTCGCGCCGCAGCGTCTCGTCGATGGCGCGCCGGGCGGTGACGTCCTCGGCGAACCAGGCCAACGCCCCCTTGCCGGCTGGCCGCACTTCCAGCGCCAGCCACTCGCGGCCACCGCCGTCGGCGGGCAGGGCGATTTCGGTGCGGCGGACCGCGCCCACCAGGGCGGCGGCCGACAGGCGCTCCAACTCGGCCAGGGCGCGGTCGTCGCCGGCCGCGCGCTCCACCAGGGGCGCCAGCGGTTGTCCCGCCGGACCCAGCAGGCGGCGGGCGGCCTGGTTGCGATACAGCTCGGTGCCGCCTTCGGTGGCAATGACGCAGGCGCGGGTCTCGGATTCCAGGGCACCCGCCAACTGGTGGGCATGGCTGGCGGCTTCGCGCGCCTGGCCCCATCGGCGGGCCAACACGCCGGTGGCGGTAAGCGCGGCGGCGGCGGCGGCGGAAGCAGGCAGCACCAGGGGGCCGCCCTCGGCGATCCCCAGTCCGGCCAATCCAAAGACCGCCACCCCCAAGGCCCAGGGCAGCGGCGAGGCCCACCACTCAGTTCGCACTTTGGCCTTTCAGACGCATGACGTAGCCGATGACCTCGGCCACCGTCTTGTAGTGCTCCGGCGGAATCTCCTCGTCAAGCTCCACCGAGGCGTAGAGGG
>DATJKV010000013.1:0-4888 GCA_035491155.1 Magnetospirillum sp.
AAGGGCGTAACCGGCGACGGTGCCCACCTTGACGCCGTTGATGCGCACGTCGGCGCCGCTTTCCAGGCCGCCGATGCTGGCGAACTGGGCGGAAATCTCGTAGCCCTGGACCTGCTTGAGGTCGGCGTGGGTATAGGCGAAGGCCAGGAAGAAGGCGGCCACCGCCAACACCACCGCGCCCATGACCGTCTCGATGAGATTGCGTCCCATTGGTTTCCTCGGGCCCCGATTGCTAGTTGGTGATGGACGGGATCGGCCGGCCGGCATAGCCGCGCTTGGCCTTGGCCTGGTTGATGATCATCTCCACCAGGTCCTCCAGTACCATCGCGTCCTGGGTATAGGGGATTTCCTGGCCGGGCTTCAGGGTGGCCTCGTCGCCCCCCGGCTTCAGCTCGATGTACTTGGCCCCCAGCAGGCCGTCGGTGTGGATGGCGGCGGCGGTGTCGGTGGTCAGCAGCACGTTGGGGGCGATGCGCATGCTGATGATGGCGCGGAAGTCGGGGGCCAGGCGCTGTTCCACCACCTTGCCCACCGAAACGCCGGACAACCGCACGTCGCTGCCGACCGAGATGCCGTCGGCCTTGTTGAAGCGCGCCTTCAACAGGTAGCCGGCGGCACTCTCCTGCCTCTTCGGATGATCTTCCTTGGCGTAGACGAGGACCAACAGCACGGCGGCCACCAGCACGACGATGGCACCGGTGATGGTGTCACGGTATCCGCCCTTGGTGGCCATGGCGCCGGCCCTCCCCCCGCTGGCAGCCATCAGGGCTGCCAGGCCTCGTAGTCGCCCGCGGCGCGCTCGCGCTTGCCGCCACGCAGGTCGTGGCCCGGCGGCAGGTAGGCGCCGGCGGTGCCGGTGTAATTGGGCTCGTGCGACTTCTGCCACGGCTGGCGCGGCATGTCGGTCAGCGGCTTGTCGGTGGTGTGGTGCAGCCAGGCGTGCCACTCGGGCGGAATGGTCGAAGCCTCGACCGGCCCGTTGAACACCACCCAGCGCTTGGGGCGCTGGCCCTTGGGCGAGCTGCGCTCGATGTAGTAGCGGTTGCCGTTGGTGTCGGTGCCCACCAGGCGGCCCTTCGCCCAGGTGTACAGCAGGGTGCCAATGCTGGTCATTTCGTCCCCGGTCTCTGCCTTATAGGTGATATGAAGCGGGTTCTGGTTCGCTGGGTGCGGACTATGGCAAAACGCGGCCAGCGCGTCCAGAGCCAGCCTGCCTTCCCCCGCATATGCTTTAAACATCGAATAATTTGTATCTACATAATGTGCCCCCATACGAAGATTGGGGCAAAATCTTGTTGAACCCCAAAACGCACTGGCATACCCTGCGTATCGCTTGGGGGCTGGCCACAACATGTTGTGAGCCGCGCGGAACGGGGGTTGGGGATTGCCCCGTCTTTCGCCGTCGCCACCGGCGCCGTCCAAGGCACGACCGACACGAATGAGGGGAACAAATGCGCGTTCAGCGTCACTTCACGAAGGCAGGCGAATCCGCGTACAGCGGTCTTGAGTTCCGCAAGACCTCGAGCGAGATCCGCAATCCCGATGGTTCGGTCGTCTTTTCGGCCACCGATATCGAGGTGCCTGCCGAGTGGTCGCAGGTGGCCTGCGACGTGCTGGCGCAGAAGTATTTCCGCAAGGCCGGCGTCCCCGCCCGCCTCAAGCGCATGTCCGAGAAGGGCGTGCCCGAGTGGCTGCAGCGCCACGAGCCCGATTCCGCCGCCCTGGCCGAGCTGCCCGAGAAGGAGCGCCTGACCGGCGAGACGTCCGCCAAGCAGGTGTTCGATCGCCTGGCCGGCACCTGGACCTATTGGGGTTGGAAGGGCGGCTATTTCGCCGACGAGGCCGACGCGCAGGCCTTCCGCGACGAGATGGCCTACATGCTGGCCGCCCAGATGGGCGCCCCCAATTCCCCGCAATGGTTCAACACCGGCCTGCACTGGGCTTACGGCATCGACGGCCCCGGCCAGGGCCACTACTACGTGGACTACAAGACCGGCAAGCTGGTCCGTTCCAAGTCGGCCTACGAGCATCCCCAGCCCCACGCCTGCTTCATCCAGTCCATCGAGGACGATCTGGTGAACGAAGGCGGCATCATGGACCTGTGGGTGCGTGAGGCCCGCCTGTTCAAGTACGGCTCGGGCACCGGCACCAACTTCTCCAAGCTGCGCGGCGCCGGCGAGCGCCTGTCGGGCGGCGGCAAGTCGTCGGGCCTGATGAGCTTCCTCAAGATCGGCGACCGCGCCGCCGGCGCCATCAAGTCGGGCGGCACCACCCGGCGCGCCGCCAAGATGGTGGTGGTGGACGTGGACCACCCCGACATCGAGGAATTCATCAACTGGAAGGTCAAGGAAGAGCAGAAGGTGGCCGCCCTGGTCGCCGGCTCCAAGCTGGCCCAGAAGCACCTGGCCGAGGTGATGGCCGCCTGCACCCAGTGGGACGGCGCCGCCGATTCGGAAGGCCGCTTCGACCCCAAGCAGAACAAGCGCCTGAAGAAGGCCATCATGGCCGCCCGCGCGGTGATGCTGCCCGAGAATTACATCCAGCGCGTCATCCAGTTTGCCCG
This sequence comes from Magnetospirillum sp., assembly GCA_035491155.1. Taxonomy (GTDB): domain Bacteria; phylum Pseudomonadota; class Alphaproteobacteria; order Rhodospirillales; family Magnetospirillaceae; genus Magnetospirillum. The sequence continues at coordinate 2,564 of DATJKV010000013.1, forward strand.
CCAGGGTTATGAGGAGATCGAGTTCCCGGTGTTCGACACCGACTGGGATTCGGAAGCCTATCTGACCGTTGCCGGCCAGAACTCCAACAACACCGTGCGCGTCACCGACGACTTCCTGAACGCGGTGATCGAGGACAAGGATTGGGTGCTGAAGCACCGGAACTCCGACAAGGTCAAGAAGACCCTGAAGGCGCGCGAGCTGTGGGAGCAGATCGGCGAGGCCGCCTGGGCCTGCGCCGACCCGGGCATCCAGTTCGACACCACCATCAACGACTGGCACACCTGCCCCACCTCGGGCCGCATCAACGCGTCCAATCCGTGCTCGGAATACATGTTCCTCGACGACACGGCCTGTAACCTGGCGTCGCTGAACCTGATGTGCTTCCGCCGCAAGGACGGCAGCTTCGACATCGACGCGTTCCGCCATGCCTGCCGCCTGTGGACCATGGTGCTGGAAATCTCGGTGCTGATGGCGCAGTTCCCGTCCGAGAAGATCGCCCAGCTGTCCTACGACTTCCGCACCCTGGGCCTGGGCTATGCCAATGTGGGCGGCCTGCTGATGGCGTCCGGCATCCCCTACGACTCGGAGCAGGGCCGTGCGCTGATCGGCGCCATCACCGCCCTGATGACCGGCGAGTCCTATGTCACCTCGGCCGAGATGGCCGCCGAGCTGGGCGCCTTCCCGCGCTATCCCGAGAACCAGGACGGCATGCTGCGGGTCATCCGCAACCATCGCCGCGCCGCCTATGGCCTGACCTCGGGCTATGAGGGCCTGGACATCAACCCGGTGCCGCTGGACGCCGGCAACTGCCCCGACGCCGCCCTGGTGGCCGCCGCCCGCCTGTCCTGGGACAACGCGCTGGCCGAGGGCGAGACGCACGGCTTCCGCAACGCCCAGGCCACCGTGGTCGCCCCCACCGGCACCATCGGCCTGGTGATGGACTGCGACACCACCGGCATCGAGCCCGATTTCGCGCTGGTGAAGTTCAAGAAGCTGGCCGGCGGCGGCTACTTCAAGATCATCAACCGCATGGTCCCCGAGGCCCTGCGCACCCTGGGCTATGCCGAGGGCGACGTCGCCGAGATCATCCGCTACGCGGTCGGCCACGCCACCCTGCGCGAGGCCCCCGGCGTCAACCACGAGCGCCTGAAGGCCAAGGGCTTCGACGACGCTTCGCTGGAGCGCCTGGAGCAGAGCCTGGAAGCCGCCTTCGACATCAAGTTCGTCTTCAACAAGTACGGCCTGGGCGAGGATTTCTGCACCGGCAAGCTGGGCATTCCGCGCGACAAGCTGGACGATCTGTCCTTCGACATGCTGGCGCACCTCGGCTTCAGCAAGGACGAGATCGACGCGGCCAATACCTATTGCTGCGGCGCCATGACCCTGGAAGGCGCGCCCTTCCTCAAGGCCGAGCATCTGCCGGTGTTCGACTGCGCCACCCCCTGCGGCAAGATCGGCAAGCGCTTCCTGTCGGCGGACAGCCACATCCGCATGATGGCGGCGGCCCAGCCGTTCATCTCGGGCGCCATCTCCAAGACCATCAACATGCCGAACTCGGCCTCGGTGGACGACTGCAAGAACGCCTACATGCTGTCGTGGCGCCTGGGCCTCAAGGCCAACGCGCTGTACCGTGACGGCTCCAAGCTGTCGCAGCCGCTCCAGGCCGCCCTGCTGGACGATGCCGGCGCGCTGGAGGAAGAGGTCGCCGAGGCGCCCATGGCGGCCCGTGCCGAAATCATCGCCGAACGTATCGTCGAGCGCGTCATCGCCGCCGCCCGGCGCAAGCTGCCCGACCGCCGCAAGGGTTACACCCAGAAGGCCATCGTCGGCGGCCACAAGGTGTACCTGCGCACCGGCGAATACGAAGACGGCAAGCTGGGCGAGATCTTCATCGACATGCACAAGGAAGGCGCCGCCTTCCGCGCCATGATGAACAACTTCGCCATCGCCGTGTCCATCGGCCTGCAATACGGCGTGCCGCTCGAGGAATTCGTCGAGGCGTTCACCTTCACCCGCTTCGAGCCCTCGGGCATGGTGGAAGGCAATGACACCATCAAGATGTCCACCTCGATCCTGGACTACATCTTCCGCGAGCTGGCCATCTCGTACCTGGACCGGCACGACCTGGTGCAGGGGGTGTCGGCCGACGACCTGCGCGGTGACGCCCTGCACCGCGAGCCGGCCGACGATGCGGCTCTGCCGCGGCCCACCGCAGCGGCGGGGCACAAACCGCGCACCAGCCACGTCGCGCCGGCCGGCGACAACGGCCAGCAGGCCAACGGCCAGCACGGCGGGCCGGCGATGGCCACCGCCGAGAAGGTCCG
>DATJKV010000014.1:0-6973 GCA_035491155.1 Magnetospirillum sp.
CAAGGACATCGCCGAAGTGGTGATCGGCTATGACGGCATCACCATCGCCAATTCGGTCAAGGGCCCGAGCTTCCAGGTCACCCGCGCCCAGCTGTACCGCGCCATCGCCAAGGAAGTGCCGGTCGGCGGCAAGCTGGTGGCCAACCCCTACAAGAAGTGGAGCGACATCGACCCGTCGCTGCCGGGCGAGGCGATCCTGGTCTACGGTCCGGGCCCGAACCATGGCACCCGCGACGCCACCGTCGAGCTGATCATGGAGCCGTCGTGCAAGGGCCTGCCCGAGGTCAAGGCGCTGGACAAGGACGCCCAGAAGAAAGCCTGCCAGGCGGTGCGTGAAGACGGCGCCTGGGTCGACGTGTCGGAAGACTACGCCATGACCATGCAGAAGCTGCTGTCCAACCCGGCCGCCGTGGGCATCATCACCTACAGCTACCTCGACCAGAACAGCGACAAGATCAAGGGCGCGGTGGTGGACGGCGTGCAGCCGACCTTCGACAACATCGCCTCCAGCAAGTATCCGGTGTCCCGCCCGCTGTTCTTCTACGTGAAGAAGGCGCATGTGGGTCAGATCCCCGGCATCAAGGAATACATCTCCGAGTTCACCTCGGAGAAGGCCTGGGGCAAGACCGGCTATCTGGCCGACAAGGGCCTGATCCCGATGCCCGACGACCAGCGTAAGGAATGGGCCAAGAAGGCCGCCAACCTGGACGACCTGAAGATGTAATTCAAGAAGCGGCCGCCCCGCCCTGGGGCGGCCGTCTTTTTTTCTTAATTCAATTAATTTTATTCATTTGCGTTACTTCCGGGCACCCATTACCGGTGCCGTATCCACCCGGGAAACGGACCAACCATGCAACTGGTTACCCTGACGGTCGTCCTGCTGCTGCTGACGTCCATCGGTTACCGCCTCGGTCGCGGCAAGGCTCTTGCCGCCGTCGGCGGAAACCCGCGCGCGCTGCACTCGCTGCCGCGCTATCACGGCTATTACGTGGCTCTGTGGTGCGGTCTGCCCGCCCTGCTGCTGATCACCGCCTGGATCATGCTTGAGCCGGCGGTCATCCACCAGATGGTGGTCGCCACCCTGCCGGCGGAAATGCACGAGCAGGGCGCCGACCGCGTCGAGTTGCTGTACAACGAGGTGCGCAACGTCGCCCGTTCCGGCATGCAGCCCACCTCGCCCGCCATCGCCGAGGCTGCCGCCCACTTCAAGAGCCTGGAGGCGACCCTGTTCGCGTCCATGGCCGTGTTGGCGTTGACCCTGGCGGTTGGCGGCCTGACCTGGGCGCGCCGCGCCATCAACGCAGACTTGCGCGCCCGCAACCGGGTCGAGAAGACGGTCAACGTGGCCCTGGTGGCCAGTTCGACGCTGGCGGTGTTCACCACCGTGGGCATCGTGCTGTCGCTGCTGTTCGAATCGCTGCACTTCTTCCGCGTCGTGCCGCTGCACGAGTTCCTGTTCGGCCTGAGCTGGAGCCCGCAGATGGCCATGCGCGCCGGCCAGACTGGCGGCTCGGGTGCCTTCGGCGCGGTGCCGCTGTTCGCCGGAACCGCGCTGATCTCGGCGATCGCCATGCTGGTGGCGGTGCCGCTGGGGCTGCTCTCGGCCATCTACATGGCGGAATATGCCGCTCCCCGCTTCCGCGCCGTGGTCAAGCCGCTGCTCGAGGTGCTGGCCGGCATCCCCACAGTGGTGTTCGGCTTCTTCGCCGTGCTGGTGATGGCGCCGGTGGTCAAGGACATGGGCCGCTTCATGGGCCTGAACATCGCCTCGGAGAGCGCCCTCGTGGCCGGTCTGGTCATGGGTATCATGATCATCCCGTTCGTGTCGTCGCTGTCCGACGACATCATCACGGCGGTGCCCAATTCCTTGCGCGAAGGCTCGTACGGCCTGGGCGCCACCCGGTCGGAAACCATCGTCAAGGTGGTGCTGCCCGCCGCCCTGCCCGGCATCGTCGGCGGCGTCCTGCTGGCCGTCAGCCGCGCCATCGGCGAAACCATGATCGTCGTGATGGCCGCCGGCCTGTCGGCCAACCTGACCGCCAACCCGTTCGAGGCGGTAACCACCGTCACCGTGCAGATCGTCACCCTGCTGGTGGGCGATAGCGAGTTCGATAACCCCAAGACCCTGTCGGCCTTCGCCTTGGGCTTGGTGCTGTTCTTCGTGACCCTCGCGCTCAACATCATCGCCCTTCACGTGGTCCGCAAGTATAGGGAGCAATATGACTGAGATGGCCGAACAGACTTCCGCTCCCACCGTCGACATGGTGACGAGCCGTCTCAAGCGTCGTTACGCCGCCGAGCGCCGGTTCCGGGCCATGGGCCTGGCCGCCATCGTGGTGGCTCTCGGCTTCCTGGCGCTGCTGCTGAGCTCGATCCTGTTCCGCGGCGCGACTGCCTTCGTGCAGACCCGCATCCAGGTCGAGGTCACCTTCGACGCCTCGACCCTGGGCATCCAGCCCGGTGCCGACCGAGACACGCTGGCGGCGGCCGACTACCCCGGCTTGGCCAAGGCGTCCATCTGGGCCCGCTTCCCCGAGGTGACCAACCGCGGCCAGCAGAAGCAGCTGTCCAGCCTGCTGTCGCCGTCGGCGGGTGATTCCCTGCGTGAGATGGTGATGGCCGACCCGTCGATCATCGGCACCACCCGCAAGGTGTGGCTGCCCGCCGCCGACGTGGTGGATATGACCGAGAAGGGCTTCCTGCCCGCCAATCCCAACGCCGAGGGCGCCCGCATCACCGAGGGCCAGATTGGCTGGATGGACGCGCTGAAGGCCACGGGCGACCTGACGAAGAAGTTCAATACCCGCTTCTTCATCGCCGGCGATTCGCGCGATCCCACCCAGGCCGGTGTGTGGGGTGCCGTGGTGGGCTCGTTCTACTCCATCCTGGTCACGCTGCTGCTGTCCTTCCCGCTGGGCGTGGCCACCGCGGTGTACCTGGAGGAATTCGCCCCCAAGAACCGCTGGACCGACCTGATCGAGGTCAACATCAACAACCTGGCGGCGGTACCTTCCATCGTCTTCGGCCTCTTGGGCCTGGCTGTGTTCCTCAACGTCTTCGGCCTGCCCCGCTCGGCTCCCGCCGTGGGCGGTCTGGTGCTGACGCTGATGACGCTGCCCACCATCATCATCGCCGGCCGCGCCGCGCTGAAGGCGGTGCCGCCGTCCATCCGCGAGGCGGCGCTGGGCATGGGCGCCTCGAAGCTGCAGATGGTCACCGACCACGTGCTGCCGCTGGCCCTGCCTGGCATCCTGACCGGCACCATCCTGGGCATGGCCCGCGCGCTGGGCGAATCGGCTCCGCTGCTGATGATCGGCATGGTGGCCTTCATCGTCGACATCCCGTCGGGCCCGCTGGACTCGGCCACGGTGCTGCCGGTGCAGGTCTACCTGTGGGCCAACAGCCCAGAGCGCGCCTTCGTCGAGAAGACCTCGGCCGCCATCATCGTGCTGCTGCTGTTCCTGGCCGCCATGAACCTGGCTGCCATCCTGCTCCGCAAGAAATTCGAACGTCGCTGGTAGGGGATTATGGCTATCAATACCGCTGTTGCCACCGCCGCCGAAACCGAACGCCACTTGGCGAAGGTGTCGGCCCGAGACGTCAACGTCTTCTACGGCGAGAAGCATGCGCTCAAGCATGTGGATCTGGACATCCGCGCCAACGAGGTGACCGCGCTGATCGGCCCGTCGGGCTGCGGCAAGTCCACCTTCCTGCGCTGTATCAACCGCATGAACGACCTGATCGAGGTCGCCCGCATCACCGGCTCGCTGACCCTGGACGGTGACGACATCTACGACAAGGGCGTGGATGTGGTGCAACTGCGCGCCCGCGTCGGCATGGTGTTCCAGAAGCCCAATCCCTTCCCGAAGTCCATCTACGACAATGTCGCCTATGGCCCGCGCATCCACGGCATGGCCAGGGACCAGACCGAGCTGGACGAGATCGTCATGACCAGCCTGGAAAAGGCCGGCCTGCTGAACGAGGTGAAGGACCGCCTGGACGAACCCGGCACCGGCCTGTCCGGCGGCCAGCAGCAGCGTCTGTGCATCGCCCGCGCCATCGCCGTCAGCCCCGAAGTGATCCTGATGGACGAGCCCTGCTCGGCGCTCGACCCCATCGCCACCGCCAAGGTCGAAGAGCTGATCGACGAATTGCGTGAGAACTTCACCATCGTCATCGTCACCCACTCCATGCAGCAGGCCGCCCGCGTCTCCCAGCGGACCGCCTTCTTCCATCTGGGTGAACTGGTGGAAGTGGCCAACACTGAACAAATCTTCACTAACCCGCAGCATCCGCTGACCCAGGGCTACATCACTGGCCGCTTCGGCTGAGGCACCGCATGTCCGCGTCGGAAACTGGAGCGAGCAAAGCGAGCGATTGGGCCATTGAGGCCCCGCGAGCCGATGCGAGCGCAAGCCAAGGGCGCGGAGGCGCCCGCCCGGCGCCTGAGGGCAAAAACGAATGACCGAACATACTGTCAAAAGCTACGACGAAGAGCTCGCCCACATCACCAACATCATCGCCCGCATGGGCGGGATGGCCGAGGCGCAATTCTCGGCGGCGTTGCAGGCCCTGGGCAAGCGCGACAGCGATCTGGCCGCCCGCGTGGTGGCCGGCGATTCGCGCGTGGACGAGTTGGAGCAGGAAATCCAGTCCTTCACCGTGCGCCTGCTGGCGTTGCGCCAGCCGGTGGCCAGTGACTTGCGTCACATCGTCGCCGCGCTGAAGATCAGCTCGGAACTGGAACGCATTGCCGATTACGCCGCCAACGTGGCCAAGCGCACCCTGGTGCTGAACCAGCTGCCGGCGGTGAAGCCCGTCTCGGCGGTGCTGCATCTGGCCCGTATCGTCCAGGAAATCCTGAAGGACATCCTGGACGCCTATATCGAGCGCGACGTGGAAAAGGCCATCCGGGTGTGGAACCGGGACGAGGAGGTGGACGACATGTACACCGGCCTGTTCCGCGAGCTGATCACCTACATGATGGAAGACCCGCGCACGATCACCGCGTGCACTCATCTGATGTTCATGGCAAAGAATATCGAGCGCATCGGAGATCACGCCACCAACATCGCCGAGACCCTGCATTTCCTTGTGGTCGGAACCCAGTTGAAGGGCGCGCGTCCCAAAGGCCATGCCGGGGAGAACGAGTAAGAGGGGGACCTTGGGCCAATGAAGCCGCTGATCCTGATCGTCGAGGACGAAGCAGCCATCGCCACCATGCTGCGCTATAACCTGGAAAAGGAAGGCTATCGCGTCTGCGAAGCCGGCGACGGCGAGGAAGCCCTGGCCGTGGTGTCCGAGCGCAAACCCGACCTGATCGTGCTGGACTGGATGCTGCCCAGCCTTTCCGGCATCGAGGTCTGCCGCCAGTTGCGCCGCAAGCCGGCCACCCGCGAGCTGCCGATCATCATGCTGACCGCGCGCGGCGAGGAAGGCGACAAGATCCGCGGCCTGAACACCGGCGCCGACGACTACATGACCAAGCCGTTCAGCGTGCCAGAGCTGATGGCCCGCATCCGCGCCATGCTGCGCCGCAGCCAGCCGGTGCCGGACAAGGGCACGCTGCAATTCGCCGACATCGCCATGGACCTCGCGGCCCATCGCGTTACCCGGGGCGACCGGCCGGTCCACCTGGGCCCCACCGAGTTCCGCCTGCTGCAGTTCTTCATGCAGCACCCCGGCAACGTGTTCAGCCGCGAGGAGTTGCTGAACGCCGTCTGGGGTCCCGATATCTACGTCGAGCCGCGCACCGTGGACGTCCACATCCGCCGCCTGCGCAAGGCGCTGAACGGCGAGAACGAGGACGACATCATCCGCACCGTCCGCGCCGCCGGCTACGCCCTCGACATGGAGGGCCAGGCGGCCTGACGGCAAGATGCTCAAGGCAAGGGCAGCACCTGCGGGTGCTGCCCTTTTTTTGTTCTTTACCCGTGACGGCCAAGAAAGAGGCAGAACCCGAATCCCAGGCCGGCGGCGCCACGCGCCGCCCCCTCCCCTCTGGCACACCCATTGCTTTTACCCCTGGGATGAGTCACGGGCCGGCGGCCGCCGGCCCCACCCAAGGGGGGTCCCATGAAGTACATCACCGCCATCATCAAGCCGTTCAAGCTGGACGAGGTGCGCGACAAGCTGTCCGCCGCCGGCATCCTGGGCATGACCGCCACCGAGTGCAAAGGCTTCGGCCGCCAGAAAGGCCAGACCGAGATCTATCGCGGCGCCGAGTACGTGGCCCACTTCGTGCCCAAGGTGAAGCTTGAGGTCATCGTCGGCGACGACCAGAGCGACAAGGCCATCGAGCTGATCATGGAGGCCGCCCGCACCGGCAAGATGGGCGACGGCAAGATATTCGTCACCGAGGTCGGCCATGTGATCCGCATCCGCACCGGCGAAACCAATCAGGACGCTGTCTAGTGGTCCTCTCCAGACGCTTGGGTCCCAAGCGTCTGGAGAAGGAAGCCCATCAACCACTGAATTGTGGTGATTCTCACCACTAGGAGCGCCGCCCATGTCCGCCCTGAACCCCGGTGACACCGCCTGGATGCTGATGGCATCCGTCCTGGTGCTGATGATGCTGGTGCCCGGCCTGGCGCTGTTCTACGGCGGCATGGTGCGCAAGAAAAACGTGCTGGCGGTGCTGACGCAGTCGGTCTTCGCCGCCGGCCTATTGTCGGTGTTGTGGGTGGCGGTCGGCTATTCCCTGGCCTTCACCGCGGGCAATCCGTTCTTCGGCGGCTTGTCCAAGGTAATGCTGGCCGGCGTTACCCCCGATTCCCTGTCGGGGACCGTTCCCGAATACGTCTTCGTCATGTTCCAGCTGACCTTCGCCATCCTGACCCCGGCCATCCTGCTGGGCGGCCCGGCGGATCGCATGAAGTTCAGCGCGGCGGCCGTGTTCCTGCCGGCCTGGCTGTTGCTGGTCTATTGCCCCATCGCCCACATGGTGTGGGGGCCGGGCGGCTATCTCGCCAAC
>DATJKV010000015.1:0-3722 GCA_035491155.1 Magnetospirillum sp.
AGAGCCGACGATGAACAGGCAGTCGCAGCTTTCCATGGCTTCGATGCTGGGGGTCGAGCCCAGTAGGCCGGTTGGGCCGGTGGTGTAGGGGCTGTCGTCGGGCACCGCCATCTTGCCCAGCAAAGCCTTGACGATGGGGGCGCCCAGCAGCTGGGCGGCATGCTCCAATTCGTCGCCGGCACCGATGGCACCGCGCCCGGCCAGAATGCACACCCGCTTTGCCTCGTTGAGGATCTGTGCCGCTCGCTGTAGGGCGGGCAAATCGGGCAACCCGGCCGAACGGGCGAAGGCGTGCGAAGTGTGGCCGGGCACGTTGCGGCGCGAGAACATCTTGCGGCTGACCGGCTTGTCCTGGGTGTCGGTGGGGATCGTGATATGGGCAACGCCGCGATAGGCCAGCGCGGTGCGGCAGGCGAGGTCGGCCACGTTCTCCACATGCTCGGGCCCCATGACGCGGGCATTGTAGGCGGCGACATCCATGAACAGTTTGTCCAGTTCCACATCCTGTTGCGCGTGGGTGGACAGCAGGTCGTGGAAGTGCATGCCGGTAATGGCCAGCACCGGCGCCTGATCCATCTTGGCGTCGTAAAGACCGTTCAGCAGGTGGATGCCGCCCGGCCCGGACGTGGCCAGGCAGCAGCCCAGCCGGCCGGTGAACTTGGCCCAGCCGCAGGCCATGAAGGCGGCGGCTTCCTCGTGCCGCACCTGGATGAAGCGCATCCTGTCCTGGCGGACGCGCAACGCCTCCATGATCCCGTTGATGCCGTCGCCGGGCAGCCCGAAGATCACATCGACGCCCCAGTCGTGAATGGTATCGAGCAGGATGTCAGCTGCGGTCTCGGCCATGGGGCGCCTCCTTCCCAGTGATGGGCCTGTTGGAACGCCAACCGGACTGCCGCGCGTGCTGTTCCGCCTTCAGCCGGATGCGCGTTCCGCACCTTGCGGGAACCGCGCGGGATCGCCCCGCGTTTGCGAAGCAGTTCGAGCGCGGGAGGATCTCAATGCAGATTGCAAGCAGGGCATTCGCGGACGGTTCGACCATGCCGCGCCGTTTTACGCGGGACGGCGACAACGTCTCGCCGCCCCTGGAATGGTCGGGTGAGCCGTCCGGTACCAAGAGCTTCATCGTGGTGATGGAAGACCCCGACGCTCCCAGCGGCACGTTTCTCCACTGGGCGGTTTACGACCTGACGCCCGACCGCCACGCCCTGGACGAGGCCGACGCCACCGAGCATGAAGGCGTCAACGATTTCGGCCACCGCGGCTATGACGGGCCTGAACCGCCCCGGGGCCACGGTCTGCACCACTATCACATCCGCGTGGCCGCCCTGGACGTCGACCACCTGCCGGTGAAATCTACTGCGAAGGTGATGGAGGTCTGGGCCGCCGCTTCCCGTCATGTGCTGGATCAGGCCGAAATCGTTGGCACCTACAGGCGGGGATGAGCGAAAGCGAAAGGCCCGGCGGGGTACCGCCGGGCCTTTGAGCATGCCGCCATTAACTTGGGCGTGGGTTCCGCCAGCGCTCTTCGCTCAATGTTTTCCAAATTTCACAATTCGGGACAGGCCACCATCGTAAAGTGCAGCGCCGAACTTGGGGGGTGAGGCTGTCGCGAACAGTCATCTATTCGCCATCGGTCAGTGAAGCATTGCTGGACTTGTCTGATGGGTGAGTTGTCGCGGGCTTTTGCCGCCTTTTTCATAATGAGCACCAGCATTGGACTATTTTCCCACGATGCTCTTGCAGGTGTGGATTCACTCGGCGTTGCGTTGATCGCAACGGAGTCGGTGCCGGCGATGGAGCCGCGCTGGAAGCCACTGCTTGGCGCGCTCTCCCAGGCGATCGGCATTCCGGTCAAAGTCCATTATTTCCCCGATTACGCCGGTGCCGTCTGGTCCATGCGCGACAACGAGAGCCAGATCGCCTGGCTCGGCAACAAATCGGCCATTGAGGCGGTGGATTTCGCTGATGGCGAGGTGTTCGCCGTCAAGGCCGATGCGGATGGGGCCGGGGGGCATTTTTCGTATCTGATCGCCCGGAAGGATTCCGGGTTGCGAACGGTGGACGATGTCAAGGCGCAGGCAGGCCGCCTTACCTTGGCCATGGGCGGCTCCAACTCCACCTCGGGATCGGTGGTTCCCGCCTATTATCTGTTCGGCCCGTTGGACATGGACCCGCGCGAGGCCTTTAGGCGCGTCGCGATCGGCAGCCACGAAGAGAATTGGCTGGCGGTGCAGCAGGGACGTGCCGACGTGGCCACCACGGCCAGCATCGTTTACGAGCATTTGTGCCGCGAACGGCCGGCCGCCTGCGCGCAGCTGACGGTGATCTGGACCTCGCCGATCATCCCCAACGATCCCCTGGTCTGGCGCAAATCACTCTCTCCCGAACTGAAGGCCAAGATATCGGCCTTCTTCCTGAGCTATGGCCGTCCAGCCGCAGGCAAGTCCAAGGCGGCGCTGAAGCGCGAGCGTTCCATTCTGAGCGGCATCGACACCTCCGCCTTCGCGCCGTCGGACAACAGCCAACTGCAGCCTGTCCGCGACATTCAGGCAGCCGGGAGCCGTCAAATCCGGGCCGAAGAGCCAAGTCCCTCGTTCGAGGTCAAGTTGTTGCCGGCTGCCGCCGCGCTGGATGGGGAGCGTCATCCGTGAGACGCCTGATAGGATCGAAGCTGCTTATTAGCATCCTGCCTGTGCTCATCGTCGTCGCCGTGGGCGTGTTCCTGGTTCAGGAAGGTCGGCTGCGCGAAGAACGCCTCCACGATCTCAACAAGCGCCTCGAAGTGCTGGTTTCGAGCCATGGCGCCTTGCTGGTCATGCCGTTGTGGGAGTTCGACGTCGACACCGTGGGCCGGCTGACCCGCAGCATGGCGGCGGTGGAGGATCTGCAAGAGGCGGTGGTCTACGACGCCAACGGCAAGGAGGTGGCCGCGATTCGGCCGGGGGCGCCCCATCCCCAGGCGGCTACCTTCTCCCGCGAGGCTGAACTGGCCCGGAAAGCGCCTACGGGTAAACACATCGTCGGGCGTCTTTCGGTCACCTTCCACGACGCCAGGGTCCAGGCCGAATTGGCCGACCGCCGCGCCGACAGTGCTGCGGTCTTGGTAGCGGTGCTACTCTTTTTGAGCGGGGCGGTCCTGCTGGCGGTTCGCGGCGTGATCAGCAAGCCGTTGGGGCGTCTGCAACTGTCGCTACGGGCCAACTCGGATCGCCACACGGCGCAGCCGCTGGTGTGGCGGGGGCGTGACGAACTGGCCGAGGTGGTGGCGTCCTACAATGCGCTGCTGACAGACGTGCACGAGCGCACGGACCAATTGCTTGCCGCCAATGCCGCGCTCGAACAGGAAAATGCCCAGCGCCGGGCGGCCGAGGCAGAGCTGCGCCAAGCCGCCAGTGTGTTCGACAACACCATTGAAGCCATTCTGATCACCAATGCGCGGGGCCAGGTGGTGTCGATGAACCCGGCCTTTACCGCCCTGACCGGCTTTCCGGCCCCCGAACTTGTCGGCCGCTCGGTCGCCTTGCTGGAAAGCAACATCCATGACCGCGTCTATTACGAGGACATTCGCATGTCCGTGGCCCAATCCGGCCATTGGGAGGGCGAGGTCTGGTGGAAGCGGAAGTGCGGCGAGGCCTTCCTGGCTTGGCAAAGCACAACCGCCATTTCCCCTCGCGATGGCGAGGAGGCGCGCTTCGTCACGGTGTTCAACGACATCACGG
>DATJKV010000016.1:0-10700 GCA_035491155.1 Magnetospirillum sp.
CTGGTCACTGGCCGCAAGGTCGAGGACGTCCCGGGCTGCGATACCTGTGCCATCCGCCATTTCTGCGGCTCCCCCTGCCCGGCGGAAGCCCATGAAATGAACGGCGGCATGCGCGAGAAAGGCGCCTTCTGCCGGTTCTACGAGGAGCAGGTGCGCTACGCCATGAGGCTCATCGCCGATGGGCGGCACGAAGACTTCCTGTGGGAGGGATGGGACGACGCTACCGAGCCGCTATGCGCGATCGGTACCGCCTGAGGTAAAGAAAGCGGCGGCGCCGACGCGCCGCCGCCATCTCCACGGCAATGTCAGCTAGGCCGCCTCGGTGAAAGGATGCAGGTTGTCGAGGAACTGGCGGGTGCAGGCCGACCACGAAAAATTGAGGGCGTGGCCTCGCGCCACCTCGGGCGAAATGTCGAGCGCCTTGAGCGCCGCCTCACGCAGGTCGTCCGACAACACTCCGGCCGGGGAATTGCCGATCACGTCCAGCGGCCCAGGCACCGGATAGGCCGCCACCGGCACGCCGGAGGCCAGGGCCTCCAGCAGCACCAAGCCGAAAGTATCGGTGCGCGACGGGAAGACGAAGCAATCGGCGGCGGAATAGGCCTGGGCCAGATCCTCGCCGAATTTGGCGCCGGCGAAGTGGACCTGGGGGTACTGGCGACGCAGCGTTTCCAACTGCGGGCCGCCGCCCACCACCACCTTGGAGCCGGGCAGGTCCAGCGCCAGGAACGTCTCGATGTTCTTCTCCACCGCCACCCGGCCCACATAGAGGAACAGCGGGCGGGGCAGGCCGGCGAACGGGCCTTGCGACCCCTTGGCCTCGGGACGCGGGCGATACAGCTCGGTGTCCACGCCGCGCGACCAGCGGCCGATATTGGCGAAGCCGCGCTTGGCCAGCTCGCTTTCGATGCCTTGCGTCGCCACCATGATGCGCGCCGACGGCCCATGGAAGCGGCGCATCACCGCATAGGACAGCGGCAACGGCACGCGGAAGCGGGCCTGGATGTATTCGGGGAACTTGGTGTGGTAGGCGGTGGTGAAGGGCACCTTGCGGCGCAGGCAATAGCGCCGTGCCGCCCAGCCCAGCGGACCTTCGGTGGCGATGTGGATGGCGCAGGGCTGCGCGTTCTCGATCATGCGGGCCAGCCGCCGGCCCGGCTTGAGCGCCAGGCGGATTTCCGGGTAGGTGGGGCACGGCAGCGAGCGGAAATGCTCCGGCGTGACCATCACCACCTGATGGCCATCCTTCTCTAGTTCGCCCCTTAATGTGTCGAGCGTGCGAACGACACCATTGACTTGAGGAAACCAGGCATCCGAGACGACGAGTATACGCATGCGTTCTCCTTGGGCTCTGGCTCCTTGGACTCTGACTCGGCCACCGGCGACACCATGGCCTGGTCCAGCCAGCGCATCACCGAAAGCTGGCCGTCGTCGCGCTCCACCAGGGCGGTGCAGCTTTCCACCCAGTCGCCGTCATTGGCGTAGAGGATGTCGTCCAGCTGGCGGATTTCCGCGTGGTGGATATGGCCGCATACAACGCCGTCCACCCCCTGGCGCCGGGCCTCGTCGGCCACCGTGCGCTCGTAGTCGTCCATGAACTGGACGGCGTTCTTGACCTTGTGCTTGAGGTAGGCCGACAGCGACCAGTAGGGCAAGCCCAACCGGCGGCGGACCACGTTCACCCAATGGTTCAGGGACAGCGCCACCGTATAGGCCCAATCGCCCAAGAGGGCGAGCCACCTGGCATATTTCACCACCCCGTCGAATGAGTCACCGTGAAGCACCAATAGGCGCTTGCCGTCAGCGGTGACATGGACAGCCTGGCCCATCACCTCGATGTCGCCGAAATTGTGGTCGGCGTAGTCGCGGGCGAATTCGTCGTGGTTGCCGGGAATATAGATGATCCGCGTGCCCTTGCGCGCCTTCCTGAGGATCTTCTGGACCACGTCGTTGTGGGCCTGCGGCCAGTACCACGACCGCCTCAGCCGCCAGCCGTCGACGATGTCACCCACCAGGTAGAGGGTGTCCGATTCGGTGCGCTTGAGGAAATCGAGTAGGAATTCCGCCTTGCAACCGCGTGTGCCGAGATGGATGTCGGAAATCCAAATGGCGCGGAAATGTTGGGTCGAAGCGGCTTCTGCGGTCATGGACATCGCACCCGCAAGCAGTCTCGGGCAAGGTTCATGCCCCGCTTTTAAGTCGCCCCTGCTTTGGAAGTACACACGGATTTGCCATGCCAAAGTAAAGTTCACAGAACAGACTTTTTGCCGTAACAATTATTTCACGGTGCATTCATCCCTTTAAGGGATATACGACCACCCATGTTGGCGCAGAACATGACCGAACAGCTTAGAACCTCCGATGCCGCCGAACTTCCCCGGCGCGTGCTGGTCATCTATAACCCGGCCGCCGGTCGCAATCGCCGCCGCAAGCTGGCCGAGGTGATCGAGCTGCTGAAGGCCAGGGGCTGCCACGTCACCGAGCGCCAGACCACCCGGCGCGGCGACGCCGAGGAATTCGCCCGCGACGTTTCGCCCGATGAATTCGACGTGGTGGTGGCCGCCGGCGGCGACGGCACCATCAACGAGGTGGTCAATGGCCTGGTGGCGCGCGAGCAGCGCCCCCGCCTGGCCGTCATCCCGCTGGGTACCGCCAACGTGCTGGCCCTGGAAATCGGCCTCGACCCCAAGGATTTGGACGCCATCGCCGATACCATTGCCGATGGCCCCGCCCGCACCGTCCATCTGGGTGTCGCCAACGGCCGCCACTTCGTGCTGATGGCCGGCGCCGGCCTGGACGCCCATGTGGTGGAGGGCGTCAACGTGGCGCTGAAGCGCCATACCGGCAAGCTGGCCTATGTGGTGGAGAGCGTGCGCCAGGCGCTGGGCTACGACTTCCCGGCATTGAAGATCCGCGCCAACGGCAAGACCTACGAGGGCCGCATGGCGGTGGCCTGCAAGGGCCGCTTCTACGGCGGCCCCTTCGTCGCCGCCCCCGAGGCGGCGCTGGAAAAGCCCAAGCTGGAAATCTGCATCCTGCCCAAGTCGGGCGTCGGCGGCGTGGTCCGCTACGGCCTGGCGCTGCCCATGAACAAGCTGGCGGAGCTGCCCGAGGTGCAGGTGGTCTCGGCCGATTCGGTCACCATCCTGGGCCCGCGCGGCGCGCCGCTTCAGGGCGACGGCGACATCGTCGCCCGCCTGCCCGCCGAGATCAGCATCGCCCGCGAGACGGTCGAGCTGATCGTTCCGGAATAATTTCCCCTCTCCCATCCCATGGGAGAGGGTCACTCATTCCCCATATTCCGCCGCGCAGTTGGGCGTTTCGAACACCGTCACCTTGACCAGCTTGGCGGTGCCGCCCGAGCGCACGCGCACCGGCTTGGACAGCTTGATGAACCAGTGGCGCGCCAGGCATTCGGCGGTCGGCTGGAAGGGGACCACGGTCAGCTTGGTGCCCAACCGGGTGCGGGTGGTGGTGACTTCGCCCTCGGCGCGCACCTTGGCATCCAGTTCCAATAGCCACTGCTCGGGCACCCGGTCGGCCGGGGCGAACATGGTGAGCAGCTCGGTGTCGGCCAGCGCGGCGATGAAGCCGTGGTCGCAGGGCTCGTCGATGGCCTTGACCATCTCTTCCTTGAGGAAGCCGAAATCCACCACCATGTCGGTCTGCTCGCCGTCGTGATGAAGGTCGCCCGCCTCGCACACGGCCTCGACGCCATAGCGGTGCCCGTGCAGGTGCCGGCACTTGGAACCGTGGGTCATGATGCGGTGGCCGGCATCGATCTCGATGCGGCGGGAGACGCGATAGGGCGCCGTCATGGCGAAAAGCCTTATGGAATGCCGAGAATCTTGTGGGTCTGCAGGCTGAGCCGCCAGCGCGGATGCGTCAAGCAATACTGGATGCAGGCCTGCGTGTTGGCGGCCCGGTCGGGGCCATCCATGGGCTGGAGGAAGTGGTGATGGAAAGCCAAGCCCTCCAGCGCCGCGGGGTCGAGCCCCACTTGCGGCCACACCAGCTTCAGCTCGTCGCCCGAGGTCACCACGATGTCGGTGCCCGCCTTGGGGCTGACGCACACCCAGTCGACGCCGGCGGGCAGGGCACGGGTGCCGTTGGTCTCGATGGCGACCTCGAAGCCCTTGGCGTGCAGGGCATCGATGAGCGGCGCGTCCAGTTGGAGCGACGGCTCGCCGCCGGTGCACACCACGTAGGGCGCACCGCCGTCGGGCCACAACGCGGCCACCGCATCCACCAGGGTGGCGGCATCGCCGTACCTGTCGCCGCCGACGAAATCAGTGTCGCAGAAGCGGCATTGGGCCGAGGCGCGGTCCTGCTCGCGCCCGCTCCACAGATTGCAGCCGGCGAAGCGCAGGAACACCGCCGGGCGGCCGGCCTGACCGCCCTCGCCTTGCAGCGTGTAGAAGAGTTCCTTGACGACGTAGCTCAATGATCGCTGCCGTGCAGAATCTGGTCGGCGAGGCCGGTGTCGTAGGCCAAGCCATCCTTGGTCAGCGTCACCGCGAAGGGGAAGCTGGCGCGGATCAGGCCCTTGCGCTCCAGCGCCGCCCAGGCCGCCGGGTTGGACAGTCCGCTGGCGTCCTTGGTCATCACCACCTTGTGGCCCACGTGGAAGTGGTTGCCGTGCGGATGCGGCAGGGTGGTCAGCACCACCTCGCCCGATTCCGTGGTCTGCGAGGTCTCGGGAGACTTGGCCAGCTCCTGGAACAGCACCAGGGTCTTGGCCTGCAACGGGTTGAGCTTCAGCGGATTGGTCTTCGGCGGCATGGGAGACTCCAGTTCGGGTGCCCGGGGATATACGCGCTCCCGGCAGCGAGGCAAGGAATTTGACGCGAATCTCTTAGCCGCGCGGCGCCCGCGCCCAATCGCCCTTCACCGCCTGGACGATGGCAAGCGCGGCGATGGCCGCCGTTTCGGCACGCAGGATGCGCGGACCCAGACCCACCGGCCTGGCGAAGGGAAGCCTGGCCAACAGGGCGCGCTCCTCGGGGGCGAAGCCGCCCTCGGGACCGACCAGCACGGCCAAAGGCCCTTCGGGAATATCGGCCAGGACCTGGGCCAGCGGCTGGCCGGAACCCGATTCATCAAGGAACAGGAGTGTCCGCGAGGCATCCCAGTTGCTCAGCGCCTTGTCCAGCGCCACCGGTTCCCTGATTTCGGGCACGCTCAGGCGCTCGCACTGCTCGGCAGCTTCCCGCATGTGGGCTTCCAGGCGCTCGGTGTTGACCCGGCTCATTACCGTGCGGCGGGTGAACACCGGCCACAGGAGGCCGGCGCCCAGTTCGGACGCCTTTTCCGCCACCAGGTCGATGCGGTCCTTCTTGATGGGGGCGGCCACCAGCCACAGATCGGGCTCGGGCGCCTGGGGCCGGGTCTGGGCCTCCAGCGCCACCACCACGGCGTTCTTGCCGACGCTGTCCAGCCGCCCGCGCCATTCGCCGTCGCGGCCGTTGAACACCAGCACCTCCTCGCCCGCCCTGGCGCGCATGACGTTGGCGAGGTAGTGGGACTGCTCCTTGCCCAGGGTCAGGGGAAAGGGGCCAAGATCGGCGGGGACGTGAAGGCGGAGGCGGGGCGTTTCACTCATGACATCAGCAGCGGCAGGGCGTCTTTCCACAGGATGGCGGCCCAGACGGTCAGCGCGGCGGTGGCCAGCCACAATTTGGTCGTGCGGCGGTAGCGATAGAGCACACTGTCCGACGGCCATTCCGGGTCGTACCACACCTGCACGGCGCTGCCTACCGGATGACGCTGCACCAGGCGGCGAGCATGGCGCGGCAGCATATAGGACTCGCTGCCGAAATTGACCATGAAGCCTTCGAACGCCTCGTCGCCGACGCTGTATTCATAGGTGATGGCGGGGCGCGCCGCCTGCATCTCGTCGCCGGCAAACACCACCGCGCTGGACAGCACCCAACCCGGCGCCGAATGCCAATGGCGGCTGAAGGCGGAACGCCGCCGTTCCGCCAGCACGTTCCACGCGGCCAAGCCGGCCAGCGCGGTGACCGTGCCGGCGGCAAGCACGCCCGTCACCGCCGCATCGGCCTGAACATATTCAATCATCCAGGCGCTCCACCACCAAGGCGATGCCGTCCACCCCGACGATGCGGATTCGGGTGCCGGTGGGCAGATCGGGGCCGACGATCTTCCAGGTGGCATCGCCCAGCTTGAGCCGCCCCTGGCCGTCCAGGATGGGGGTGGCCAGCGTGTGGGTGGTGCCGACGAATCCTTGCGCACGGCGGTTGAGCATGGGTTCGTCGGAGGATGCCGAACGCAGGCGGCCATAGACTTTGCGCCCCACCAGTACGGTGATAGCGGTCAGCACGGTGAAGATGATGGCGTCCAGCTGCCAGGGCAGGCCCGCCCCCATGTAGGCCACGATGCCGGTGGCCAGGGCTGCGATGCCAGGCCACAGCAGCCAGGTGCCCGGCATCACCACCTCGACGGCGATCAGCGCCAGGCCCAGAATCAGCCAGAACCAGAAGGTGATGGCCACGGCGCTATCCCCCCGCCGGCGGGACGCTGCCGTGGCGGACAGAAGCGGGAGCGCCGAGGGCGTCCTTGGCGATCTCGGCGATGCCGGCCACCGCGCCGATGACGCCCGCCGCCTCCAGCGGCATCATCACCAGCTTTTGGTTGGGGGCCGAGGCCACCTTCTCCAGCGCCTCCACATAGCGCTGGGCGACGAAATAATTCACCGCCATGGCCTCGCCATGCGCCACCGCCGCCGACACCATGGACACCGCCTTGGCCTCGGCCTCAGCCTGGCGCTCGCGCGCCTCGGCGTCGCGGAAGGCGGCCTCGCGCCGGCCCTCGGCGGCCAAAATCTGTGCCTGCTTCTGGCCTTCCGCCTTCAGCACCTGGGCCTGCCGGAGTCCCTCGGCCTCCAGCACGGCGGCGCGCTTGTCGCGCTCGGCCTTCATCTGCCGCGCCATGGCGTCCACCAGATCGCGCGGGGGAGCGATGTCCTTGATTTCGATGCGGGTGACCTTGACGCCCCAGGGCTGGGTCGCCTCGTCGACAACGATCAGCAGCTTCTCGTTGATCTTGTCGCGCTGGCTCAGCAGTTCGTCCAAATCCATGCCGCCCATCACGGTGCGGATGTTGGTCATGGTCAGGTTGAGGATGGCCAACTGCAGTTGCGCCACCTCGTAGGCGGCGCGCGCCGCGTCCAGCACCTGGTAAAACACCACGCCGTCCACGGTGACCATGGCGTTGTCGCGGGTGATGATCTCCTGGCGAGGAACGTCGAGGACCTGCTCCATCATGTTGAGCTTGCGGCCCACCCGGTCGACCACCGGCAGGATCAGGTGCAGGCCGGGCGGCAGGGTGCGGATGTAGCGGCCGAAACGCTCGACGGTGAATTCGAAGCCCTGCGGCACCACCTTGACCCCCAGCGCCACCATCAGCACGCCGAAGGCGACCAGGATCAGGACGAACAGGCTGAAGGCGGGGACCATGATTGCCTCCGATGGCAAAGGCCGGTCCCACAACATAGCGCGGCCGAGGTTGAGCGCAATGGAAAGGCGGGAGCTTATTTCTCACCGGCGGTTGCGGGGGATATCAGGACGGGCCGGCGCACAGTGGCGGCCAACAGCTGGGCCCGCACCGTTTCCCGCGCCGTTTCCCAGGTGCGATGGCACGTGCGGCACCACCCGACGCTGCCCCGCGCATCGGTGACGAGCCGCAGGTCGGAAGAACCGCAATATGGGCACGCCGTCGGCGTGACGTTCATGGCCTATCCCAAGCCGATTATCGGGAGGTGGGGACCATAAGCCCTTTCGTTAGAAGAGGCTATTATACTTCCGGGTTGTATTACCCAAGATAAACAGAAACTGTTGGTCAAAATTATTACAAATCAGAATCTATTTATAAATACTCCCCTTAGTTGCATGCACCCGCTAGCATTTGCCAGCGAAGCACCGACGAGGCATAAACCCAGCGGATCAATCGGGGCCAAGGGATGGCAGGCATGGACAGGATCGGCATCGTCGGCGCGGGCGCATGGGGCACGGCGTTGGCGGCGACCGCCCGGCGGGCGGGACGGACCGTCACCCTGTGGGCGCGCGAGCGCGCGCTGGCCGACAGCATCAACACCACCCGCCGCAACGGGCCGTATT
Source organism: Magnetospirillum sp. (assembly GCA_035491155.1). GTDB lineage: Bacteria > Pseudomonadota > Alphaproteobacteria > Rhodospirillales > Magnetospirillaceae > Magnetospirillum. Next base: position 8,136 of record DATJKV010000016.1, read on the forward strand.
TGCCCGACGTGGCTCTGGAAGAAGGCATCCGCGCCACCTCGGACCTGGCCGAGGTGGTGGGAGCCGCCGCCGTTTTGCTGGTCACCCCGGCCCAGCATCTGGGAGAGGTGTGCCGCCGGCTGGCGCCGTTGTGGCGTGCCGGCACCCCGGCGGTGATCTGCGCCAAGGGCATCGAGCAATCCACCGGCCGCATGATGACCGAGGTGGTCGAGGCGGCGCTGCCCACCGCCGCCATCGCCGTGCTGTCGGGTCCCACCTTCGCCATCGAGGTGGCGCGCGGCCTACCCACGGCGGTGACCCTGGCCTGCGCCGATGCCGCCCTGGGGCAGAGTCTGGTCGAAGCCATCGGCACCGCCAGCTTCCGCCCCTACCTCACCGACGACCTGATCGGTGCCGAGATCGGCGGCGCGGTGAAGAACGTGCTGGCCATCGCCTGCGGCATCGTCGAGGGCCGCGGCTTGGGCGACAACGCCCGCGCCGCCCTGATCACCCGCGGCATGGCCGAGCTGACCCGCCTGGCGGTGGGCAAGGGGGGCCGGCCCGAGACGCTGATGGGCCTGTCCGGCCTGGGCGACCTGATCCTTACCGCCTCGTCCACCCAGTCCCGCAACTACTCGCTGGGCTTCGCCCTGGGCCGGGGCCGCGCGCTCGCCGACATCCTGGCGGAACGCCGCGCCGTCACCGAGGGCGTGTGGTCCGCCGGTGCGGTGGTGGCGCTGGCCGCCACGCTGGGTGTGGAGATGCCCATCTGTTCGGGCGTGGACGCCATCATCAACAAGGGCGTCTCGCTGGACCAAGCCATCCACGCGCTGCTGGCCCGGCCGTTTCGGGCCGAGGGCATTTGAAAAAAATACTGGACCACGGAGAGCCGGAGGTTGAGTTCTGCGAGGTCCCTCGGTCCATGGTTCAAGAAATGATATTCTCATTGTATCGCTGACGAGGAGTTCCCCATGTTCGTCGTTCACTGCCAGGACAAGCCCGGTGCCCAGCAGATCCGCCTGGACAATCGCGCCGCCCACCTGGAGTTCCTGAAAGCCAACATCGACAAGATCGTCATGGCCGGCCCGGTGCAGACCGACGACCGCACCGGCATGGTGGGCAGCGTGCTGGTGTTGGACATCGCCGACCGGGCCCAGCTGGATGCCTTCCTGGCAGGGGACCCCTACGCCAAGGCCGGCCTGTTCGCCGCCGTCACCGTGCTGCCCTATAAGAAGGTGCTGCCGTGAGCCACTGGCTGGTCAAGTCCGAGCCCGGCGCCTGGTCGTGGGACGACCAGGTGCGCGATCAGGTGACGGCCTGGACCGGCGTGCGCAACCACCAGGCGGCCAAGTACCTGAAGACCATGAAGCTGGGCGACACCTGCTTCTTCTATCACTCGGTGGAGCAGAAGCGGATCGTCGGCGTGGTCGAGGTGGTGCGCGAGGCCTATCCCGATCCCACCGCCGAGGACGGCCGCTGGGTCTGCGTCGACGTGAAGGCGGTGCGCCCGGTGCCCAGGCCGGTGGCGCTGGCCGAAATCAAGGAGCGGCCCGAGCTGGCCGACATCCCGCTGATCCGCCAGTCGCGCCTGTCGGTGATGCCCATCGAGCCGGCCTACTGGCAGATGCTGTCGGCCATGGCCGGCCTGTAACGGCGAAAGGAGAGCGGATGCCCGACCAGGTCCTCTGCCTCCTTGCCGATCTGCCCGATCCGGGGGCCAAGGGGCCGTTCCGGGTGGGCGACACCTTGGTCTTCGTCGTCCATGTGGACGGCGTCGTGCGGGCCTATGTGGATTCCTGCCCGCACGCCTTCGCGCCGCTGGAGATGGAGCCCGACCGCTTCCTCGACATCAGTCGCCAGCACATCCTGTGCAGCCTGCACGGCGCCCATTTCGACCCGAGCAGCGGACGATGCCTCATGGGGCCCTGCCAGGGTCGCGGCCTTTCGGCCTATCCCGTTCGCGTCGATAACGGAATGGTCATCGTCGCTCCCCCGCCCGATGGGATATAAGCCCCTGGTCCAATGGCGAGAACTCCATAGATCAAGAGTTTTCGCTGCGCAGCAGGGTTGAGTCAGACGCAGAACTTGACCATACTTGCAAACGCAATTCGGGGAAACGTACCCGGGCCCGCAAAAAAGGGACTCGGGACCAACCAAGAAAGTGGGAGACAACAAGAAATGACCGAACTTTTTCCGGTTCCTGCCGATTTCGCCAAGAATGCCCTGATCGACGAGAAAACTTATAAGGCCTGGTACGACCGCTCGGTCAACGACCCCGAAGGCTTCTGGGGCGAACACGGCAAGCGTATCGACTGGATCAAGCCCTTCACCCAGGTGAAGGATGTCTCCTACTCGGGCGACGTGAACATCAAGTGGTTTGCCGACGGCACCCTGAACGTTGCCGCCAACTGCCTGGACCGCCACCTGGCCACGCGCGGTGACCAGACCGCCATTATCTGGGAAGGCGACGACCCGAACGAGTCCAAGCACGTCACTTATCGTGATCTGCACGCCCAGGTCTGCCGCCTCGCCAACGTGATGACCGACCTCGGCGTCAAGAAGGGCGACCGCGTCACCATCTACCTG
>DATJKV010000017.1:0-3195 GCA_035491155.1 Magnetospirillum sp.
GGCATACTTGCCGGGCAGGCTGGGGTCGTCGGCCCGGCAGTTGAGCGAGGCGACCTGCAACTGGATGTGAAGCTGGCGGACCTGCATGGCCCGGGCTTCGGCCGGGCTGACGCAGCCGCTGGCGAAGGCGGGCAGGGCGGCCGAAGCGGTGAGCAGGGCAACGATCGCGGCGCAGGAAATGCGGTTCAAGGGAGGCCTCTCGCATCGAAAGGGGAAGATCGGCGCGCAGTTTGGGACATCCGGGGGCCAAATAGCAACCTCGACGGTGTGTCAAGGGTAGGGCTTTCCGGGCCTATCCATTTTCGTCAGGGGCTCCTCCGGTGGCGCACATCCCCTTGAGAGACTGCACGTGACCGCCGGTAAGGGGCATATCTCCTCTCAAGCGTTGCCTCTGACGTTCGTCGTCTCTCGTAGTCACTAACTCCGGGGGTGCAGGCCGATGCGGCTCTTTGACATCGACCGTCAGCCTAATGTCCGTACCTGGCCCGACCTTCTCAATCCCAGAAGGGGGGAGGGGCATGCCGCCCGGCCTCGCCCGGTGGCCCACGCGGCCCGCGCCGTCCTGCTGGGCGCGGGCCGATTGTTCGAGGCCCTGATGGTTGTCGCGGCCGGCCTGTCCGCCCCGCTCGTGGCCGGCGGGGAGGTTCCGGACGTCTTGGTCGTGGTGGCTGTGGCACTGACCGCAGCCCACGTTCTGGCCTCCGCCGGGCTGTACGATTCCGAAGCCGGATACGGCCGCCGCCGGGCGGTGCTGGCCTCGGGCCTGCTTACCCTGCTGGTCGTCCCGCCCGCCGCCCTGCTGGCCTCCTGGCTGGGCGGCGCGCCGGTGCCGCCGCTGACCGCCTGGGCGCTGCTGGCCGCCCTGGGGGTCGCGGCGGCCCGGCCAGCCTTCGCCATGGCGCTGGCCCGGCTGGCCCGCTGGGGCCAGACGGCGCGCCGGGTGCTGGTCATCGGCGACCGCGCCCGCGCCGTCGAGGCGCTGTCGCTGATTGCCGGCGACGAGCGGCGCTGGGCCTTCCCCGTCGGCATCTGCCTGGATCGCAACGCGCCCTCAAAGGCGCAGTTCGGCGGCTTCATCGCCGGCCTGGACGAGGCTGAACGGCTGGTGCGTGACGAGGAGGTGGACGACGTCATCGTCGCGGTGCCATGGACCGACACCGAGCGGCTGGGCCAGTGCCTGTCCGTGCTGAAGCCGCTTACCGTCGACGTCCACCTGTTCCCCGAGGCCCCCGAGCCCTTCATCGACGGCAACGGCCTGTCCGTGCTGGGCGGCGTGCCCATGGCGCGCATCGCCACCCGGCCGCTGTCGGGCTGGCGCGCCTTCCTCAAGGCGGCGGAGGACCGCATCATCGGCTCGATCCTGCTGCTGCTGCTGGCGCCGCTGTTCGCCCTGGTGGCCATCGCCATCAAGCTGGACAGCCCCGGCCCGGTGTTCTTCCGCCAGAGCCGCTACGGCTACGACAACCTGCCGTTCATCTGCTTAAAGTTCCGCAGCATGATCAACCGACCCGAGGAGTTGCAGGTGCGCCAGGCCACCCGCGACGACCCGCGCGTCACCCGGGTGGGCCGCTTCCTGCGCCGCACCTCGCTGGACGAGTTGCCCCAACTGATCAACGTGGTGAACGGGACCATGTCCCTGGTGGGGCCGCGCCCGCACGCGGTGTCGCACCATCACCACTACGCCAAGGTGGTGGACGATTACCGCTGCCGCCACCGCATGAAGCCCGGCATCACCGGCTGGGCCCAGATCAACGGCTATCGCGGCGAGACCGCCACCGTCGAGCTGATGCGCAAGCGGGTGGTCCACGACCTCTGGTACATCGACCATTGGAACATCTGGCTGGACCTGGCCGTCCTCGCCCGCACGCCGCGCGCCTGCCTGAAAGCCACCAATGCCTATTAGGAGCCTTGGACCATGAGTGCCCTCGCCCAGGTATTGTTCCGCCACCAGCGTAAGATGTTGGTCGTTTTCGCCCTGTCGCTGGCGGTGGGAGGCGGCATCCTCTGGCTGGTGCCGCCGGCCTGGCGCGCCGAGGCCACCTTGCTGGTGGAGGCTGGTCGCCCCGATGGCGCCCGCGCGCTGGCCGCCATGCTGGAAAGCCGCGACCTGCACGCCCAGGTACTGGCGGCCTATGGCGACACGCTGTATCCGCGGGTCCCTGCCCAGGCCCGTGCCGATGCCTTCGCCCATGACCTGAAGGTCATCCCCACCGATGGCGCCGGACTGGTGCGCCTGTCGCTGGACGGGCCCGACGGCGCGGTGGCGGCCAAGGCGCTGTCGGTTCTGCTCGATCGCCTGGCGGAAAAGAACCGCACGGTTTTCGCCGTTCAACCCGATTCCCAGGCCACCCGCCAGGCCGCCGAGGCGCGCGAGGCGCTGGCCGCCTTCCGCAAGCGCTCCGGCCTGGGCGAGGGCAGCCTGGACCGCAGTACGCTGACCCGGCGCCGCACCGAACTGGATGCCGAGGTCAATGCCGCCGAAGCCGAGGCGGGGGCGCTGTCCGACCGGCTGGCCGCGTTGAAGGCCCGCTTGGCGGCGGTACCCGCCACCATCGAGATCAGCGCCGAAAGCGAGCGCTCCAAGGTGGCGGAGGAGGCCCGCTCCAAGCTGTTCGAGCTCCAGGCCAAGGAGGCCGAGCTGCTGGCCAAGTACCAGGAGGGCAGCGTCTTCGTCCAGAACCTGCGCGCCGAGAAGCGCAAGGTGGAGGAGATGCTGGGCAAGCTGGACACCGCCACCCAGAACAAGGTGGTCAATGGTGCCAATCCGGTGCACCAGGAGCTGGAAAAGGAAGCCTTCCGCGCCGAGGCCGCGCTGTCGGCCGCCCAGGCCCGCGCCAAGGCCGCCACCAAGCAGATGGCCGAACTGAACCGCAAGCTGGATACCCTGTCGGGCTCGGAACGCCAGCTCGCCGATCTGGAGCGCGCCGTCGCCGTGGCCGAGGCCCGGCTTGGACCGGCCAAGGCCATCGGTGCCGCCATCGACGGCATCGGCGTGGTGCAGCAGGCCACCCCCGGCTCACGGCCGGTGGGTCCCACCCCGCCCATGTTGATGGGCATGGCCGCCGCAATCGGCGCGCTGCTGGCGCTGCTGGTGGCCGGCCTGACCCACGCCCTGTCGTCCCGCCTTTCCTCCCCGGCCGATGTGGAACGCCGGCTTGGACTGCCCGTCCTCACCACCATCCCACGCGAGAGCTG
>DATJKV010000018.1:0-1828 GCA_035491155.1 Magnetospirillum sp.
CCGCACGCTTTCCGCCACGCCCCGGTGGGTGAGCGGAATGCCGGCGGCGGCGGCGCAACCCGAGGCGGCGGTAATGCCCGGCACCACGGTGAAGGGGATGCCGGCGGCGGCCAGCGCCTCGGCTTCTTCTCCGCCACGGCCGAAAATGAAGGGGTCGCCCCCTTTGAGACGCACCACGTCGTGGCCCGCCAGCGCCAGATCGACCAGCAGCCGGTTGATCTCGGGCTGCGGCAGCGCATGTCGGCCACTTTCCTTGCCCACGTCGATGCGCCGGGCATGGGGAGCGATCAGATCCAACACCCCCTCGCCGACCAGGCGGTCGAACACCACTACGGGGGCGCCAGCGATCAGACGCGCGGCCTTGACCGTCAGCAGCTCGGCATCGCCGGGTCCGGCACCCACAAGGGAGACATGGCCGTGTCTGGTCATCTCGTCACCTCAACGGTTCCCGTCATCTCGGGATGGGGGCCACAGTGGTAGGGGTAGACGCCCGGCGTGTCGAAACGCCACCGGAAGGTTTCGCCGGGGAACAGGCGGTCCGATTCGGGATGGCCGTCGAGCAGCACCGAATGCGAGGTGCGTTTCTCTTGGTTGACCCACTCGACCACCGTGCCCGGCTTGACCGTCACCGCCTGGGGCTGGAAGCGATACGTGTCGATGACGACGCGCACCACCTCCTGTCCCCATGCGGGTAAGGCCAGCAGGGGGAGAACCAGTCCCGCCAGGAGCAGGCGTTCCATGTCTCCCCCTCCCCGGCCGGATTTACTGCTTCACCGCCTTGATCTCGCCGTCGGCGTCCAGTCCCAGGCGCATGTCCAGCGAGACATGGTGGAAGCGGCCCCAGGCATGGTCGTCATGGATGGCGAAGCCCACGGTATAGGTCTTGCCCGGCTGCAGCACCTTGTCGCCCGGCTGGCCCGAGTTGAGCTTCTTGGTCATGGTGATGACCCAGTGGTCGCCTTCCTTCTTGCCCTCGAACTTGGCGCCGCCGTCCTGCTTGAGCACACGCTCGCCCAGCACGTAGCCGTCCTCGGACACGCCGCCCTTGCCGCTCTTGAAGCGGACGAGGTCGAGGAACTTGCCTTCCTTCAGCATGGCGTCCAGCTCGGCCTGCGGCTTCATTTTGTCCCAGCCGCCGCGCGGCTCTTCCTTCAGCGAGATGCTGGTGCGGCTTTCCGGCAGGTACTTGGAAACGAAGCCGTCCTTCTTGGGCGCGCTCGGCATGTCGCGGGCGTCGTTGTGGCAGCTGGCCCAGCAGCCCGAGCGGTCGGCGTCGGTCACGTGACCGTCGTCGATCATCATGCCGAGCTTGATTTCGTTGTCGGGGTCCATCTTGCCGCCGGGGGCATTGGGCGCATCATTGTGCGGGCCGACCGGGAACTCGAAGCGCATGTAAAGATTCTCGGCGTCGTAGGCCGCCTTGATCTGCAGCGGAATCGAGCCGCGCTTGCCGGGAATGGGGGTGGGCTCGATCTTCTGGCCCGAGGCCATCTTCTTGCCCATGTCGGCGGTTTCCTCGGCGTGGCAGCCCGAGCACTTCTCGCCCTTCTTGGTGAACGAGCGGGCACCGCCGTGGTCGGTACCGGTCTGGATCCACTCGAACGAGGCCTGGCCGGGATAGAACAGGACGGTCTTGGCCTCGGGCGCCTTGGCCCAGTCGATGGTCTTGCCGGCCGCCCAAACCGGGCTGGTGCCCAGCATCAGGGCGCAGGCGGCGGCGCCCAGGGTGGTGAACAGGGGACGCGTGCTCATCATCCTTACTCCTCGTCTTCCAGGCCCTGATGGACCGGCTTGTGGGCAATGCCCTTGTGGCAGTCGATACAGGTCA
>DATJKV010000019.1:0-20068 GCA_035491155.1 Magnetospirillum sp.
GACCGCGCCGGAACCGATTCCCCGGCCCTGCGCGATGGCGACACCGTCTGGCTGGGGGTGATCGACGGCCAGGGCCGCGCCGTCAGCTTCAGCCAGAGCCTGTACCACGCCTTCGGCTCGGGCGTCGTGCTGCCGCGCACCGGCATCGTCTGGCACAACCGCGGCGTCTCGTTCTCGCTCGACCCCGAGCACCGCAACGCGCTGGAGCCCCGGCGCAAGCCCTTCCACACCCTGTCGCCCGCTTTGGCCCGGCTCAAGGATGGTCGCACCATGGTGTGGGGCTGCATGGGCGGTGATTCCCAGCCGCAAATCCAGGCTCAGCTGTTCACCCGCACCATCCAGGGCGGCCAGACCCCGCAGGCGGCGGTGACCGCGCCTCGCTTCGTCTTCGGCAAGGGGGGCGAGGGAGCGTCGGACCTCAAGCTGGAAGCCCGCTTCGCCCCCGAGATTGCCGAACAGCTGGAAGCCAAGGGCCATATGATGGAGGAGGTGGCTCCCTTCGACAGCCAGATGGGCCATGCCGGAATCCTGATCCGCCGCCCCGATGGCCTGATCGAAGGCGCCGCCGATCCGCGCGCCGACGGCATCGTGGCCGGCTGGTAATATCCTTACGCAAGGGAAACGATATGGCCGAGATTGTCCTGACCCCCATCACCGAGTTCGACGTCGGCGCCCGCCAGGTGTTCAACACCGGCCTGTCCACTTTGGGCCGGGCGGGTGACGATTACCTGTGCGGCCATTGCGGCCACAAGATGCTCAGCAATTTCGACGTCAGCCGGCTGGAGGTGGAGCTCGTCTTCCAGTGCGGTTCGTGCGGCGGCCACAACGTGGTGCCGGAGAAGGACTAAGCTCCGGGGTCAGCGGGCGGCAAAGGCGGGCAGATAGACGGTGAAGGTCGAGCCCTCGCCCAGGGTGGAATCGATCACCAGGGCGCCGCGGTGGCGGTTGACGATGTGCTTGACGATAGCCAAGCCCAGGCCGGTGCCGCCGAGCTTGCGCGAGCGCGCGGTGTCGACGCGATAGAAGCGCTCGGTCAGGCGCGGCAGATGCTCCTTGCCGATGCCCTCGCCCCGGTCCCGCACCGCCACAGCCACCGTGGCCCCGGCCTTGAGCGTGGCGCCAGCGGCGGCCGGCAGGGTGGCGGGGATGGTCAGCGAGACGTCGACGGAGGTGCCGTCGCGGCCGTACTTGACCGCATTGTCCAACAGGTTTTGCACCAATTGGGCCAGCTGGTCCGGTTCGCCCGCCACCGCCCGTGCCGGCTTCTCGATGGACGTGGCAATGGTCATGGATTTGGCCTTGGCGAGCGGCTGCAAGGTCTCGGCCGCCACCTCGACGATGCGGCCCAGATCCACGTTCTGGGTGGGCTTGGAATGCTCGTCCAGCTCGATGCGCGATAGGCTCAACAGGTCGTTGACCAGGCGCGACATGCGCGACGCCTGCTCCTGCATGATGGCCAGGAAACGCTCATGCGCTTCCGCGTCGTCGCGGGCGGGGCCGCGCAGGGTCTCGATGAAGCCCAGCAGCGCCGCCAGCGGGGTGCGCAACTCGTGGCTGGCATTGGCGACGAAATCGGCGCGCATCTGCTCGATGCGCTTGATGGCGGTGAGATCGTGCAACGCCAGCACCGCCACCGTGTCGTCCATGGCGCGCGAGCCCAAGCGCTCGACACGGACCCGGAATGAACGCTCGGGTGCCGGCAGGGTGAACTCGCCGGCCCGGCCCGAAGCGCCGGCCAGCACCTCGTCGGTGGCCTCCAGCAGCGAGGGCGCGCGCAGGACCGCCGCCAGGTCGCGGCCGATGACCGAACCGCCGAACAGCGCCAGGGCGGCCTGGTTGACCCGCTTCACCCGGCGATCCTCGGCCAGCAGGATCAGCGGGTCGGGCAGGTTGTCGAACAGGGTCTCGTTCCAGCGGGCCGACTCGACCAATTCGCGCTGACGTGCCTGCCAGGCCCGGCGCAACTGGGCGATGGCGCCGACGATCTCGGCGACGGGCGCCTCGCGCTCGATCAGCGGCGCCTTGGTGTCGAAGCCTGCAGCCAGGGCGCGGGCCCACGAGGTGACCGCCGCCAGCGATTGAAGATAGGGCCGCACCAGCAGGCTCAGGGCCGCGGTGACCGCCACCCAGCCCAGGATGGCGGCCATCATGTTGAGCTTGAGGAACGTCACCAGCACGATCATCAGGACGCCGGTGGGGGCGGACAGCAGCAAGGCAGCCCCCAGCACCCGGGCCGTCGCGGTAGTACGGCGGTGTTCCACGCGCTCAGGCTCCGATGGAATCATAGGCGGCCAGCACCGCCATGTTGACGATGTCGTTCACCGTGGCGTCCATGGAGGTGATCTGGATGGGCTTGGACAGGCCCACCAGCACCGGCCCGATGACCGTGCCGCCGCCCAGCTTTTGCATCAGCTTCCACGAGATGTTGGCGGCATGCAGGCTGGGCATCACCAGCACGTTGGCCGGGCCGGACAGGCGGCAGAACGGGTAGTGCTTCAGCAGTTCGGGGTCCAGCGCCACGTCGGCCGCCATCTCGCCGTCCACCTCGAAGCCGACGCCGCGCTCGTGCAGCAGCTGCACGGCCTGGCGCACCCGGCCGGTGGGATGGCTGGTGGGGTTGCCGAAATTGGAGAAGGACAGCAACGCCACGCGCGGCTCGTAGCCCATCTGCCGCACCTTGGCGGCCGATTGCACGGCGATGTCGGCCAATTGCTCGGCGGTGGGGTTCTCGTGCACGGTGGTGTCGGCCACGAACACGGTGCGGCCACGCGCCACCATCATGTTCAGCCCCATCAGAAGCTGGCCCGGCACCGGATCGATGACCCGCGCCACCTCGTCGAAGGCCTGCCAATAGGCGCGAGTGAGGCCGGTCACCATGGCATCGGCGTCGCCTTCGGCCACCATCAGGGCGCCCCAGATGTTGCGCTCCTGGTTGACCATGCGGGTGGCGTCGCGCATCAGCGCGCCCTTGCGCTGCAGCCGCTGGTACAGCACGTCCGCGTAATGCTCGCGCCGGTCCGAAACCCTGGCGTTGACGATCTCCAGGCCATCGGCGGCGGGCAGGCCCATACCGGCCATGGCCTGCTTGATCTTGTCTTCGCGGCCGATCAGCACCGGCGTGCCGTAGCCGGCGTTCTTGAACGCCAGGGCGGCACGGATGGACTTTTCCTCCTCGCCCTCGGCGAACACCACCCGGCGTGGGTTGGCCTTCACCTTCTCGGCGATGGCCTGCAAGGATGCCGCGGTGGGGTCCAGGCGCGCCGAAAGCTCCTTCTTGTAGGCATTCATGTCGATGATCGGCTTGCGCGCCACGCCCGAATCCATGGCCGCCTTGGCCACGGCCGGGGGAATGGCGGCGATCAGCCGGGGGTCGAAGGGCACCGGGATGATGTATTCCGGGCCATAGCGCAGCCGGCGGCCGGCATAGGCGCGGTCCACCTCGTCGGGCACGTCCTCGCGCGCCAGCTTGGCGATGGCTTGGGCGGCGGCCACCTTCATCTGCTCGTTGATGGTGCTGGCGCGCACGTCCAGCGCGCCGCGGAAGATGTAGGGGAAGCCCAGCACGTTGTTGATCTGGTTGGGATAGTCCGACCGCCCGGTGGCGACGATGGCGTCGCTGCGCACCTGGCGCACCTCTTCCGGGGTGATTTCCGGGTCGGGGTTGGCCATGGCGAAGATGATGGGCTTTTCGGCCATGGTCTTGACCATGGCTTGCGTCACCGCGCCCTTCACCGACAGGCCCATGAATACGTCGGCGCCCTCCAGCGCTTCGGCCAGGGTGCGGGCCTTGGTGGGAATGGCGTGGGCCGACTTCCACTGGTTCATGCCCTCGGTGCGGCCCTGGTAGATGGCGCCCTTGGTGTCGCACAGGGTGACGTTCTCGTGGCGGATGCCCGACGCCTTGATCAGTTCGACGCAGGCGATGGCGGCGGCGCCGGCGCCGTTGACCACCACCTTGGTGTCCTCGGGGCGCCGCCCCGTCAAGGCCAGCGCGTTCAACAGGCCGGCGGTGGCGATGATGGCGGTGCCGTGCTGGTCGTCATGGAAGACCGGGATGTCCATGATCTCGCGCAGCCGGCTTTCGATGACGAAGCATTCCGGCGCCTTGATGTCTTCCAGGTTGATACCGCCGAAGCTGGGGCCCAGGAAACGGACGCAGTTGACGAACTCGTCGATGTCGCGGGTGTCCACCTCCAGGTCGATGGCATCGATGTCGGCGAAGCGCTTGAACAGCACCGCCTTGCCTTCCATCACCGGCTTGCCCGCCAGCGCGCCCAAATCGCCCAGGCCCAGCACGGCGGTGCCGTTGGAGATCACCGCCACCAGATTGCCCTTGGCCGTGTAGTCATAGGCCAGGCTGGGGTCCTTGGCGATGTGCAGGCAGGGAAAGGCGACGCCGGGGCTGTAGGCCAGCGACAGGTCGCGCTGGGTGGTCAGCGGCTTGGTCGGTACCACCTCGATCTTGCCCGGCCGCCCTGAGGAGTGCAGCAGCAGGGTTTCGCGCTCGAGGTCGGTCTGGGCGGCATTGGCCGGGCGGGGCTGGTCGGTCATGGCACGATCCTGGAAAATGTGTGGCGGGCGGTGGGGCGGCAGGTCTTAGCGCCCTTTGCGCTCGAACACATGGATATTCTGGGCGGAGGTGTCGTGCAGAACCGCCTTGGCCTTGGCCTCGGTCTCGGCATTGGCCACCGAGACCCACAGGATGACGCCGCCGGCCGCCAGTTCCTTGGCGAATTCCTCGGAATCGGGCAGCGCCGAGACCTCGTCCAGCAGCTCCTTGACCGCCGCCCCGCCCACGCCGGCGGCAACCAGCCCGGCGATGGTGGCGCCCACCGGGCCGGCGGCCAGGGCGATCAGCCCGGCGGCCACCAGGGGGCCTTCGTATTTCAGTTCGCCCAACAGCGCGATCAGGCCGTCCTTCCACGAGCGACGCCCGGCCGCGTCGATGGATTCGTGGGACGACAGCACCGACAGATCGGTGCGGGCGAAACCGGCCTTGAGCAGCTTGTCGATGGCGGCCTGGACGTGCTCGCGGTCGGTGAAGGTACCGACGACCTCGCGGGTCGAAACGGTGGAGGAAGAGGTGGCGGTCATGGGACCCTCCGTCGATTGCCGGGGGGATTCATTGTGCGCCATCGGCGGACACCTGCATAGGGGGGCGATCATGGAAGCACTCTAGCCACGGGGTCCGGCCGCTGGGCTTGAAACTCCTGTGACACCTGCTAACGTGCCCCCGGCTAACAAGCCCACCCACACCCCGTGTTCCCCGCTGATGGATTTGGCCGACGTGACCGTCGACACCCCGGACATTCCCGCCGACGCCACCCCCATGATGGCCCAGTATCTGGCCATTAAGCGCGCCCATCCCGATTGCCTGCTGTTCTACCGCATGGGCGATTTCTACGAGCTGTTCTTCGAGGACGCGGTGAAGGCGGCGGCTGCGCTGGACATCGCGCTGACCAAACGGGGCAAGCATCTGGGCGAGGACATCCAGATGTGCGGCGTGCCGGTGCGCTCGTACGAGGTCTATCTGGCCAAGCTGGTGCGCTCGGGCTTCCGCGTCGCCATCGCCGAGCAGACCGAGGATCCGGCCGAGGCCAAGAAGCGCGGTTCCAAGTCGGTGGTGGCGCGCGACGTCATCCGCGTGATCACCGCCGGAACGCTGACCGAAGACAACCTGCTGGACGCCCGCACCAACAACTACTTGGCGGCGCTGGCCGAGGCGCAAGGCGGCTTCGGCTTGGCCTGGGTGGACGTATCCACAGGCGATTTCGCCATGCAGGCGGTGGAGGCCAACCAGCTGGCCGCCGCCCTGGCCCGGCTCAATCCGGGCGAGCTGCTGGTGGCCGAGCGGGTGTTGCACATCGCCGAGCTGTTCGAGACCTGGGGCGAGTGGAAGTCCGTCCTCACCCCGCTGCCCAGCGTCCGGTTCGATTCCGAAAACGCTCGCCGCCGGCTGGAGGCGTTGTACGGCGTTGGCGCGCTGGATGGCTTCGGCGCCTTCTCGCGGGCCGAACTGGCGGCCGGCGGCGCCCTGGTGGACTACGTCGAGCTGACCCAGAAGGGCAAGCTGCCGCGCCTCAACCCGCCGCGCCGCCTGGCGCGGGGCGCGGTGATGGAGATCGACGCCGCCACCCGGCGCAACCTGGAGCTGACCGAGACGCTGTCGGGCGAACGCCGGGGCTCCCTGCTCGCCACCATCGACCGCACCGTCACCGGGGCAGGCGCCCGCTTGCTGGCCGCCCGGCTGGCCGCGCCGCTCACCGATCCGGCGGTGATCGAGCGCCGGCTCGACACCATCGCCTTCTTCGCCGACGTCGACAGCGTGCGCGCCCATATCCGCGACGGCCTGAAGGCCTGCCCCGACGTGGAGCGCGCCCTGTCCCGCCTGTCGCTCGGGCGCGGCGGCCCGCGTGACCTCGCCAATGTGCGCGACGCCCTGGCCCAGGTGCCGGTGCTGCGCAACGCCTTAGGCCAAGGGGGACTGGAGCCGCCGCCCGGATTGGCCGGATTGGCGCAAGCCTTGGGCGAGCATTCTGCCCTGGTGGACCGCCTGACCCGGGCGCTGGCGGTCGATTTGCCGCTCAATGCCCGCGACGGCGGCTTCATCGCCGCCGGCTATCATCCCGGCCTGGACGAGCTGAAGACCCTGCGCACCGAGGGCTTCGGCATGCTGGCCCGGCTGGAGCGCCGTTACGTTGACGAAACAAGCGTGGCGTCGCTGAAGATCAAGCACAACAACATCATCGGCCACCACATCGAGGTGTCGTCCAAACAGGCCGACAAGCTGGACGAGCGCTTCATCCACCGCCAGACCATGGCCAATGCGGCGCGCTACACCACCACCGAGCTGATCGAGCTGGCCGGCAAGATCCAGGGTGCCGCCGAGCGGACACTGGCGCTCGAACTCGAATTGCTGGACGACCTGATTAAGGAAGTGGTCGCCCGCGCCGCCGAGATTGCGGCCTGCGCCCGCGCGCTGGCCGGTCTGGACGTGGCCGCCGCTTTGGCTGAACTGGCCGTTGAGGGCGGCTGGGCGCGGCCGGTGGTGGACGACAGCCTGACCTTCCACATCGAGGGCGGCCGCCATCCGGTGGTGGAGGCGGCGCTGGCCGCCGCCCATGCCGGCAGCTTCGTCGCCAACGATTGCGACCTGTCGGACGGCCAGCGGCTGTGGCTGATCACCGGTCCCAACATGGCCGGTAAGTCCACTTTCCTGCGCCAGAATGCGGTGATTGCCATCCTGGCCCAGATAGGCAGCTTCGTACCGGCCGCCAGCGCCCATATGGGCGTGGTCGACCGGCTGTTCTCCCGCGTCGGCGCCGCCGACGATCTGGCGCGCGGCCGCTCCACCTTCATGGTCGAGATGGTGGAGACCGCCGCCATCCTCAACCAGTCCGGCCCCCGTGCCCTGGTGATCCTGGACGAGATCGGCCGCGGCACCGCCACCTTCGACGGCCTGTCCATCGCCTGGGCGGTGGTGGAGAACCTGCACGAGGTGAACCGCTGCCGCGCCCTGTTCGCCACCCATTACCACGAGCTGACGCGCTTGGCCGCGCGCCTGCCCCAGCTGTCCTGCCACCAGATGCGGGTCAAGGAATGGCAGGGTGACGTGGTGTTCCTGCACGAGGTGGCGGCCGGCGCCGCCGACCGCTCCTACGGCATCCACGTCGCTCGCCTCGCCGGCCTGCCGCCGGCGGTGGTGCACCGCGCCGAGGAAGTGTTGGGTGCGCTGGAGAAGGGCGAGGAAAGCAACGCGGTGGCCAAGCTGGCCGACGACCTGCCGCTGTTCGCAGCGCTGACCAAGCCGAAGCCGCGCGCCGTCGCCGAGGTGGAGGCGGAGGCCAGCCAGGCCGAGGAGCGGTTGAAGGTCGTGAACCCCGACGAGCTGACCCCGCGCCAGGCGCTGGACCTGCTCTACGAGTTGAAGGGCCTGGTGCGCTGAGGCGCCTTAACTGAACCCCTTGCAATCGGCGTCCGGAACCCCGACCCTTAGGGGGCTATGACCGAGCTTTTCGGCCGGGGGCGGGTCTCGGCCATTCTGGGGCCCACCAATACCGGCAAGACCCATTTCGCGCTGGACCGCATGCTGGGGCATGCGTCGGGGATGATCGGCTTTCCGTTGCGGCTGTTGGCGCGCGAGAATTACGACCGCATCGTCCGCGCCAAGGGCGCGTCCCAGGTGGCCTTGATCACCGGCGAGGAGAAGATCGTGCCGCCGAACCCGCGCTGGTTCGTCTGCACGGTGGAATCCATGCCGCTGGATCGCCGGGTCGCCTTCCTCGCCATCGACGAGATCCAGCTGTGCGCCGACCCCGAGCGCGGCCACGTCTTCACCGACCGGCTGCTGCATGCGCGCGGGACCCAGGAAACGCTGTTCCTGGGCGCCGAGACCATGAAGCCGCTGCTGAAGCGGCTGGTGCCGGGGATCGAGTTCATCACCCGGCCGCGGCTGTCCTCGCTCACCTATGCCGGGCCCAAGAAGCTCAACCGGCTGCCGCCGCGCTCGGCCATCGTCGCCTTCTCGGCCGCCGAGGTCTACGCCATGGCCGAGTTCGTCCGCCGCCAGCGGGGCGGCGCGGCGGTGGTGCTCGGCGCGCTTTCCCCCCGCACCCGCAACGCCCAAGTGGGCATGTACCAGGCCGGCGAGGTCGACTACATCGTCGCCACCGACGCCATCGGCATGGGCCTCAACATGGACGTGGACCATGTGGCCTTCGCCCAGTTGCGCAAGTTCGACGGCCGCGTGCCGCGCGACCTGGAGCCCGCCGAGATCGCCCAGATCGCCGGCCGTGCCGGGCGGCACATGAACGATGGCACCTTCGGTACCACCGCCGATATCGGCGGCCTCGCCCCCGAACTGGTCGAGGCGGTGGAAAACCACGCCTTCGCCCCGGTCAAGGCGCTGTCCTGGCGCAATTCGGATTTGCGCTTCACCTCGGTGGAGGCGCTGTTGGCCTCGCTGGACAAGGCGCCGCCCGAGCCCGGCCTGATCCGCGCCCGCGAGGCCGACGACCAGGTGGCGCTGGCCCATCTGGCCCGCGACCCCGACATCCTCAAGCTCGCCACCCATCCCGAGCGGGTGAGGTTGCTGTGGGACGTGGCGCAGGTGCCCGATTTCCGCAAGGTCATGGCCGACGCCCACACCCGCCTGCTGGCCCAGCTGTTCCGCCATTTGACCGGGCCGGGCCGGCGCCTGCCCACCGACTGGCTGGCCGCCCACGTGGCGCGGCTGGACCGCACCGACGGCGAGTTGGACACCATCATCGGCCGCATCGCCAACATCCGCACCTGGACCTACGTGTCGCACCGGGGCGATTGGGTGGCCGATCCGCAAGCCTGGCAGGATCGCACCCGCGCTATCGAGGACAAGCTGTCCGACGCCCTGCACGACCGCCTGACCCAGCGCTTCGTCGACAAGCGCACCGCCCATCTGGTGCGCCGCATGGCCGGTGACGGCGACCTGTTGAGCGCGGTGGCGCGCTCGGGCGACGTGCTGGTGGAGGGCCATTACGTCGGCCGCCTTGCCGGCTTTCGTTTCGCTCCCGATTCAACCGAGGGGGTCAACGCCGCCAAGGCGGTGCAGGCCGCTGCCGCGCGCGGCCTGAAAAGCGAGATCGCCGCCCGGGTGGAGCGGCTGTGCGGCGACGGGGAGGGCGCCTTCGCCCTGTCCGCCGATGGCCTGGTGCTGTGGAACGACGAGCCGGTGGCGCGGCTGGTGGCGGGGCCCGAAATGCTGAAGCCTGGCATTGAGCCGCTGCCCAGCGACCTGCTGGAACCGGCCATGCGCGAGCGCATCCGAAAGCGCCTGTCCGATTGGCTGGCCGGGGCCATCGCCGACGCCTTCCGGCCGTTGCTCAAGGCGCGCGCCGCCCCGGTCAAGGGCGCCGCCCGCGGCCTGATCCACCAATTGGCCGAGGCCATGGGCAGCCTGCCCCGCCACGGCGCCGGCGCCCAGGTGGATGCGCTGGGCGGCGAGGATCGCCACCAGCTGGCCAAGTTGGGTATTCGTTTCGGTGTCGAAAGTGTCTTTCTGCCCCAGCTGTTGAAGCCGGCGATCCAGCGCCTGCGGGCGCTATTGTGGGCGGTCGCCAATGACCGCCCCGCCCCCCAGCCGCTCGGCGAGCGGGTGGCGGTTGCCCTGGACCCCGCCGTGCCGGCCGGGTTCTACGGTGCCGTGGGCTATCGCGTGGTGGGACTTAAGGCCATTCGGGTGGACGTGCTGGAACGCTTCGCGGCGGAGGCGCGCAAGCTGGCGCGCGAGGCGAAGGACGGCTTCACCGTGCCGCCCGGTTTGTTCTCGCTGTTGGGGCTGGGCCCCGAGGACGGCGCCCAGGTGCTGGCCGCGCTGGATTATCGCCGCAAGGGCGAGCTCTGGCTGGCGCCTAAGCGCCATGCTCCCCGCCACAAGCCGCGCGGCGACCGGCACAGGCATACCGATTCGCCGTTCGCGGTGCTGCGGGGGCTGTGAACAAAACCCTCGCGGATCAGAATAGTTTGACGCCCTTCCTCTGCATCAGGCGGCTGGTCAGGGTGACGCGCTCGTCCGGGCCATCGCCGGTGGGCGCGCAGACGGCAACGTTGTCCAGGGTCTGCGCAATCTCCACCGCCAGCTCGAACAGCTCGGCGGGGCTGCGGGTATCCAGGGGCGGGTAGTGGCCGGCGGCCATCAGATCGACCATGATCATTTTCTTGCCCTCCCGCATCAGAACAACTCGATGTCGCCATCGTCCACGGCGGTGCCGTGGAACACCACCTCATCCCCCACTTCGTGGCCCAGTCGGGCATGCACTTCGGCATCCGGGACCGAGCGCGCGATGAACGCGGCGAAATCGTACAGGTATTCGCTGGCCTTGATGGTGAGCGGCTGGTAGCGCTTGTCGCAGCTGCGATCGAGCTTAACCAGGAACATTTCTTCCTCCCGCCCACGCGTTGATAACCTGTGGGTCATCATACGCTTGGATAGGGGTATGACTTATGCGAAAGCATAAGCCCCTGGCATTCCGTCAACTCATGCGGAAATGTATAAAATTGTCATCGTTTTGAAATGGTTGGGCGGTGCCCTTAAAGACTGGTCGGTCTTTATTCTTTGCGGATTTGCGGGGACATCGTCCCGCACTTGCCCCAGGTAATACGGAACACGGACAGCGGCGGAGCCGCTATCCGTGTGCACGGGCAACCCGCCAGACGGCCTTCTAAATCCTCTGCCCGGTGGCCGCCACCACGGTGCCGTAGCGCTGCACCACCTGCTCGATGACACTTCCGGCGTCCAGTTCCTCGGCCGAGAAGCGCTTGGACAGGATGGCGCCGATGTCGCTGAACACCGCCTCGGCGGCGTCGCCGGCAAAGGCGATGGGGAAGGCCGAGAAGACGGTCAGCGCGGTCTCCAGCGCTTCCTTGTGCCGGGTGCCCGCCAGCACGCGCCATACCTCGCACAGCATCACCACGGCGAGGCCAAGATGGTTGCGGTCGATGCGGCGGCGCATGGCGTCGCGCAGCTGGAAGGCCAGGTCGCGCGGCCGCCGCATGACCTCGGCGGTCAGCAGCGGGTGGCCATCGCCCCAGCGGTCGGCCAGCGACACCAGCTCCTGATAGGTGAACCCGCCGTCCACCGCGTGGGAGAACAGGGTCAGCGCCAGGGCGTCGGCGATCGGGATCGGGTGGCCGGCGGCGGCGGAATCGATGGCGTCCAGCATCAGTTCGTGATCGGCATCCACGTCGGCGACCAGGGCCTTCAGCGTGGGCAGGTCCTGGGCAAGGCGTCCGGCGTCGAAGGTGAGCAGGGCGTGCAGCAGCCCAAAATCGGCGTCGTCGGTCGGTTCCATCCCCGCATCGGCGGTCATGTCGTGCAGCCGGGTGGCAAGGTCCAGCGCCAGCATCTCGTCGGGCGTGGGCTTGTGCGACTTTTTCAGCGGCACTTTGCGGGTGGTCATCTCGACGCTTTCGCCCAGCGACACCTTGACGCCCAGCACCGACACCACCCGCTTGCGCTTCACCGGCATTTCCACCAGCTGGAAGTCGGGAGCGTCGGGATCGGCGTTGCGGTCGGCTTCCAGCTTGTCGCGGACCGAGCGCTGCAAATCGGCCAGGGCGCCCAGATTTCCGGTCACCAGGCTCCACAGCTCGGTGCGCGCCTCCGCCACCTGGGCGGCGGCGCTGTTGCCGTCGAGGCCCTGGTGGATGGCCAGCAAGGAATCATGCCACAAGGGCAGCAACACCTCGGCCAGGAACTTGCGGGCCACGCGGGCGAAGACGGGATTGGCCAGGAAGAAGGGCTGTTCGTGGGTATAGGTGGGCGACGGGAAACGCTGCTCCGGTACCGCGAACAACGCCAGCCGGCGGTCCAGGGCGCCGCCCAAATCATTCATCAGCGCCGCCAGGAAGGCGGGGAAGGGCTCCAGCGGCTCCTCATCGCGGGTGACGGTGATCTCGGGCAGGTCGTCGGCCGGCGGGGCGTCGGCGGCGCGGCGGTTGTAGGGGTTGGGCTCGTCGGCATGCAGACGCTGCCACGCCATGGCTACCTCGGGGCGCTTGGCGATCACCATGGTGATCACTTCGCGCGCCAGCACCTGCTGCTCGGGCCACGAGCGGCCGGCCAGGCCGGCGGTGAAGGCGTCCTGGACCAGATGCAGGAATTCCGCATCGCCCCGGCGGCGCAGCAGCGAGGCCAGCACCCCGCCCATGAAGCGCATCAGCTGGTCGGCGCTTTGCTGCTGGTCCAGTTTTGCGCACAGGTCGTCAAACAACAGGCGCTGATCGGCGGGCATGTCCATGGCTTCAGCCTCCCTGTCCCTGCGTTTGTCCTTGGCCGGCGGGGATGGGCACCACCGAGATGGAGTTCTTGGGCGAGCCTTCGATGATCCTGTCCGAATAGACCAGATAGACCAGCACGTTGCGCTTGGGGTCGAGGAAGCGCACCACCTGCATGGTCTTGAACAGCAGCGAGGTGTCCTTCTTGAACACCTCCTCGCCGTCCTTGACCTTGGCCTTGAAGGCGATGGGCGCCACCTGGCGGCAGGCGATCGAGGCGTCGGAGGTGTCCTCGGCCACGCCCAGGCCGCCCGACACGCCGCCCTTCTTGGCGCGCGACAGATAGCAGGTCACGCCGGACACCTTGGGATCGTCGAAGGCCTCGACCACGATCTTGTCGTTGGGGCCCAGCATCTTGAACACCGTCGACACGCTGCCGATTTCCTCGGCGCCGGCGCTACCGCCGGCGGCCAGCGCCGACAGGGCAAGACTTGCGACCATCCAGTTACGCATATGTGTTTCCCCGAACCTGCCTAAGGCGAACTCGCCCGCTCCCCAAGGAATGGGGGCGCGCGGGCGGAAATCAACCCGGCGAATACTATAGGAGAGCGCCGG
The DNA here is from genome assembly GCA_035491155.1 of Magnetospirillum sp. GTDB lineage: Bacteria > Pseudomonadota > Alphaproteobacteria > Rhodospirillales > Magnetospirillaceae > Magnetospirillum. Next base: position 13,366 of record DATJKV010000019.1, read on the forward strand.
TGCTTCGCCTAGTAGGTTGAACGGCAGCGGCGTTTCGTCCGGCGGGGAAATCTGCTAGAACCCGCCCAACAGCTTCAAAAACGGCAGCATGCAAGGAGTGCCATGTCCGTCCTGGTTCCGGTGTCATGGGGCGAGGTGATCGACAAGATCACCATCTTGGAAATCAAGGCCGAGCGCCTGACCGACGCGGCCAAGCTGGCCAACGTCACCAAGGAATTGCACGAGCTGGTCGTGGTGCGTGAGCGCGAGTTCCCCGGCCATGCCGGCCTGGCCGCCCTGTCGGCCGAGCTGAAGGCCATCAACGAGAAGCTGTGGGTGATCGAGGACGACATCCGCGATTGCGAGCGCGCCAAGGATTTTGGCCTTAAGTTCATCGAGCTGGCCCGCGCCGTCTATTACACCAACGACGAGCGCGCGGTGGTGAAGCGCAAGATCAACGACCTGCTGGGCTCGGCCCTGGTCGAGGAAAAGTCCTACAAGCCGTACGCTTGAATGCCGGAAAGCCGCCGCTTTGCGCCTGCACCGTCTGCTTGATCCCTTACTGACCCGGTTGCCGGCGCTGCGCCGGCGGCCGGGCAGGCCCTCGGGGGTGCTGTTCATCAGTGCCGGCGGCCTGGGCGACACCGTGCTGTTCGCCCTGGTGCTGCCCCGCCTGATGGCGCTGGCGGGCCCGGGCGAGACGGTGACGGTGCTGCTGCGCGCCGACGCGGCCCGCATGGCCTTCGTCTTCCCTGCGGGCGTGGCGGTGCGCAAGGTGGATTTCGCCCGCCTGCGCGACATCGGCTATCGCCGCCAGATGGCGCGCGAGCTCTATGACGCCCATTACCGGCTGGTAGTGCACACCGACTACCTGCGCCATCCCGACCTGGACGAGTTCCTGGTCAGGGCCGCCCATGCTCCCGAGACCGCCGCCATGGAGCCGCGTCCCTCGGCCAAGCATGGCCGGCGCCTGGCGGCCAATCGGCGGCGGTACACCCGCCTGTTCGAATCCGGCCCGCCCGCCACCGACAAGCTGGTGCGCTGGGCCCGCTTCGCCGATTTCCTCACCGGCCGCCCCTTGCCGCCGCCCCAGGTGCTGCTGCCCGCCGCCAGCCTGCCCGAGCCCCAGGTCCAGGCCGCGCCGACCGTGCTGTTCCAGCCCTTCTCGGCGGTCAAGCTGAAGCAGAGCCCGCCCGAATTGTGGGCGCTGATCGCCCGTGCCTTGCCGGCAGGCTGGCGGGTCAAGCTCGCCGGCCATCCCAGCGACCTGGACAAGAACCCGGAATTCCGCGCCCTGCTGGACCTGCCCAACGTGGAGTTCGAAGGCGCCCCGTTCGACCGCCTGGCGGCCGTCATTCGCGGCTGCCGGCTGGTGGTCAGCGTCGACACCGCCTGCATGCATCTGGCGGTGGCCCTGGGCGCGCCCACCCTCTGCCTGGCCTCGGCCGCCTATGTGGGCGAGATCGTGCCCTACGCCCCCGAGGTCACGCCGGCCAACGCCCATTTCCTGACCCAGCCCATGGACTGCCAGGGCTGCCTGGGTGCCTGCTCTAAGGTGCCCGAGCGGGGCATGTATCCATGCGTCGCCGCCCTTGACCCCGATTTGGTGCTGGGCGCGGTGGCCGACATCATCGCACGGGGATTGTAGTCCATGCTGTCCACCCTTTGGCCCAAGGGCATGCGCCGCCGCTGGTGGCTGTTCCGGCCCATCGACGCCCTGGTGGCGCTGGCGCCCGCGCCCAAGTGCAAGAAGGGCGTGGTGGTGGTGCGCATGGACGGCATCGGCGACATGGTCATGTTCCGCCAGGCGCTGGAGCGCTACCCCGAGGCCTTCGGGGTGGCGAAATCCGACATCACCGTGCTGGGCTGCCATTCCTGGCGAGGACTGGGGCCCGAGGTGTTCGACGGCTTCAACCTGGTCACCATCGACGAGCACGCCTACGAGAAGAAGTGGCTCTACCGCCTGAAGATCTCGCTGTGGATGCGCCGCCAGGGCTTCCAGGTGGCGGTGTGCGACATGTTCATGCGCAAGGTGATGACCGCCGACACCCTGGTGTGGCACAGCCGTGCCGAGGCCCGCATCGTCTGCGCCCCGTTCATCACCGACCGGACCCGCGCCGAGTACACCTGGTATCTGAACCGGGCGACGCGGGTGATCGATACCGGCGCCTACCCCACCCATGAGGGGCTGCGCCACTTCACCTTCCTGTCCAAGCTGCTGGGCCGCGAGCTGCCGCCCGAAGTGCCGGCTTTCCCCTGGCGCGATCAGAAGCCCAAGCTGCCTGACGGCGCACCCTATGTGGTGATGAATTTCGGCTCCAACGAGCCGGGGCGGCGCTGGCCGTTCGACAATTTCCTCGCCGTGGCGCGCCGCTGCCTGGAGGCGGGCTTGCGGGTGGTGTTCGTCGGCGCCGGCCAGGAGGCCTTCGCCAAGCCGCGCATCGCCGAACTGAACCATCCGAATGCCATCGACACCATCGGCAGCCTGAAGCTGCCCGAGCTGGTGGACGTCTTGAAGCACGCGGCCTGCGTTCTCACCAACGACACCGGCCCGGGCCACCTGGCGCTGGGCGTCGGCGCCCCCACCGTGCTGATCGCCGGCGGTGGCCATTTCGGCAGCTTCGTTCCCTATCCGGAACAGATTCGTCCGCCGCGCACCGCCTTCCTCAATCGCCAGATGGAGTGCTACCACTGCCTGTGGGTGTGCCCCAAGCGGGCGTCACGCGCCGATGCCTTTCCCTGCGTCGCCGAAATCGGCGTGGATCAGGCGTGGGACGCGGTGAAGGCCATCGCGCTGGGCTGATTAGAAAATCAAACCACAGAGACACAGAGAATACAGAGGCGCTTGGGCTGCACGCCCCCTCTGTGATCTCTGTGCCTCTGTGGTGAGAATCCTTTAGTCCTGCAACGCCCCTTCCAGCGCCGAGGTATCGCGCTTGGGGCGCTGGTCGTTGAGCTTGCGCCCCGTCACCAGGAAATAAGTCATCTCGGCGATGTTGGTGGCGTGGTCGCCAATGCGCTCGATGTTCTTGGCGATGAACATCAGGTGGGTGCAGGCGGTGATGGTGCGCGGGTCCTCCATCATGTAGGTGAGGATTTCCCGGAACAGGCTGGAATAGAGGTCGTCCACCTCCTGGTCGCGGGCGCGCACGGCCAGCGCCGTTTCGGCGTCGTGGGTCAGATAGGCGGCCAGCACCTCGCCGAGCAGCCCCTGGACCAGCCTGCCCATACGCACCAGCGTCCGCATGGGCGCCGCCGTGGGCAGCTGGTTCAGCACCAAGGCGCGCTTGGCCGCATTGGCGGCGTGGTCGGCGATGCGCTCCAGGTCACCGGCGGCCTTCAGGGCGGCGATGACGGTGCGCAGATCGTCGGCTACGGGGGCGCGCAGCACCAGCAGGCGCACGGTCTGTTCGTTGATGAACGCCTCGCAGTCGTCCACCTTGATGTCGTCGTTCATCACCTGGGTGGCCAGATCGCTGTCGCGCCGCTCCAGCGCCTCGATGGCGCTTTTCAGCTGGGATTCGGCCAAGCCCCCCATGCGGGCCAGCGAATCCTGCAGGCGCTTGAGCTCCTCGTCGAAGGATTTGACGATGTGATGGTCGCCGATGGAAGGCATGCTCTAGTCTCCCTCAGCCGAAGCGGCCGGTGATGTAGCCTTGGGTGAGTTCGTGGGAAGGGGCGGTGAACACCTGTTCGGTGGGGCCGGTCTCGATCAGCTCGCCCAGGTGGAAGAACGCGGTCTGCTGCGACACGCGCGCCGCCTGCTGCATGGAATGGGTGACGATGATCAGGGTATAGCCCCCGACCAGTTCCGCCATCAACTCCTCGATGTGGGCAGTGGCGATGGGGTCCAGCGCCGAGCACGGCTCGTCCATCAGAATCACTTCCGGGTTCACCGCCAGGGCACGGGCGATGCACAGGCGCTGTTGCTGACCACCCGACAGGCCGGTGCCCATGTCGTGCAGGCGGTCCTTCACTTCCTTCCACAACCCGGCCTTGGTGAGCGCGCTTTCCACCATGGCATCCAACTGGGCCTGGTTGTCGAACAAAGCGTGCAGGCGTGGGCCGAAGGCCACGTTCTCGTAGATGGTCTTGGGAAAGGGGTTGGGCTTCTGGAAGACCATGCCCACCCGCATGCGCAACAGGACAGGATCAAGGCCGTCGGGGCCATAGACCTCCTCTCCATCCAGCGTCACGCGGCCCTCGACCCGCGCGATGGCGATGGTGTCGTTCATGCGGTTGAGGCAGCGCAGGAAGGTGGACTTGCCGCAGCCCGAAGGCCCGATCAGCGCCGTAATCTGGCCCGCCGGGATGTCCAAGTCGATTCCCTTCAGCGCCAGCTTGGCGCCGTAATGGACGCGGACATCGCGAGCAATCATCTTCATCTCAGTCATGGCGCCTACTCTAGCACGGCATGGATGGAATTGCGCCGCGGTTGCCACAGGCCGCGCGCGATGGCTTCGCTGAGGCGTGCCTTCATCTCCGCCAAGGCGGCCGGGTTGTTGGCGCGCAGGAACTCGGCCACCTCATTGTCGGCGAGATAGGCCTCGGCCACCAAGTCGAAGTGGTGGCTTTTCACCGCCTTGGTGGTGGCAGCGAAGGCGAAAAGATAATCCACCGTGGCCGTCATTTCGAACGCGCCCTTGTAGCCGTGGCGCATAACGCCCGCAATCCATTTTGGGTTCACCACGCGGGCGCGCACCACGCGGGCGATCTCTTCCTCCAGGGTGCGGATGCGCGGGCTTTCGGGGCGCGAATGGTCGGCGTGGTAGACCGCCGGGTCGTGGCCCGAGACGTGCTTCACCGCCGCCGTCAGGCCGCCCTCGAATTGGTAGTAATCGTCGGAATCCAGCAGATCGTGTTCGCGGTTGTCCTGGTTCTGCACCACCGCCTCGACGCTTCCTAAGCGATCGCGGAACAGCTCGTGCCCCGCCTCGCCGTCCGAGCCGCCGCCATAGACCCAGCCGCCCCAGGCCAGGTAGGCCTCGGCCAGGTCGGCTTGGGTGGTCCAGCCGCGCTCGTCGATCAGGGCCTGCAGGCCGGCGCCATAGGCCCCCGGCTTGGAACCGAACACGCGGGCGGCGGCGCGGGTCTCGCCTAGGTGGCCGGCTTCGGCGCGCACGCGGGCGGCCAGCGGGTTGACCTCTTCCGGCTCGTTCAGGGCGGCGACCGCGCGCACCGCCGAATCGAACAGGTTGATGAGATCGGGGAAGGCGTCGCGGAAGAAACCCGAGACGCGCAACGTCACGTCCACCCGCGGCCGGTCCAGCACGGTGGCCGGCATGATCTCGAAGCCGGTGACCCGGCGCGAACCGGTGTCCCAGGTGGGCCGCACCCCCATCAGCGCCAGCCCTTGCGCAATGTCGTCGCCGCCGGTGCGCATGTTGCTGGTGCCCCAGGCGGTCAGCGCCACGGCGCGCGGCCAGTCGCCGTGTTCCTGCAGATGCCGCTCCAGCAGCAATTGCGCCGACTTCCAGCCCAGGGTCCAGGCCGCCGGGGTGGGCACCGTGCGGGTATCCACCGAAAAGAAATTGCGCCCCGTCGGCAGCACGTCCGGCCGTCCGCGCGTCGGCGCGCCCGAGGGGCCGGGGGCGACGAAGCGGCCGTCCAGGCCCTTCATCAACCCGGCGATCTCGGCCGGCCCGCAGGCATCCACCGCCGGGGCCAGGCGCTCGCGGATGTGGTCCAGCACCGCCGTGGAGCGGGCCCATTCGGTCGGACAGGGGGCACCGGCAACCAGGGTGCGGGCCAGGGCTTCCAGGCGTTCGACGGTGTCGCCCACCGTTCTCCAGGTGCCAGGTCCCTCTCCCGCGAGCGGGAGAGGGTGGCCCGCAGGGCCGGGTGAGGGAGCCGGAGATGAGGTGCTCCCCGGCTCCCTCACCCTCCCGCCCACGGCGGGCCCCTCCCTCTCCCGCAGGCCGGGAGAGGGTTCAATTAGCGCCTCCGGTCGCGGCCCCGCCCATACCTCACCCAGCACGCAGTCCAGCGGGTCGAAGCCAAGCGCCAGATCGTCGCCCAGGGCGCGCAGCAGCGAGGTCTCGCCCGGCCCGTTGCCGCGCGGCACGCGGGCCAGTGCAACCAGCAGATCAATGCGCTGGTCGCCGGTGGGCGACAGGCCGAAGATGTGCAGGCCGTCGCGGATCTGCAGTTCCTTCAGCTCGCACAGATGGTTGTCCAGCTTGGCGAGCGCGGTGTCGGCGTCGTCACTCGCCTCGATGCCGAGGTCACGGTCCAGCCCGGCGGCCGAAGCGGTGGTCAGGATTTCCTTGCGCAGGATGACGAGGCGGCGCGGGTCGACGCCGGCCGCCTCGTAATACTCGTCCACCAGCCGCTCCAGTTCGCGCAAGGGACCGTAACTCTCGGCGCGGGTCAGCGGCGGGGTCAAATGGTCGATAATGACTGCCTGCGCCCGTCGTTTCGCCTGCGTACCTTCGCCGGGATCGTTGACGATGAACGGGTACAGGTTGGGCAGCGGCCCCAGCGCCGCCTCGGGGAAGCATTCCTCGGACAAGGCCAGCGACTTGCCCGGCAGCCATTCCAGATTGCCGTGCTTGCCCATGTGCACGAGGGCGTCGGCACGGAAGGATTCCCGCAACCAGGCATAAAAGGCGAAATAGGAATGCGGCGGCACCAGATCGGGGTCGTGGTAGCTGGAGGCCGGATCGACGTTGTAGCCGCGCGCCGGCTGGATGCCCACCGCCACCGCACCGAAGCGCATCACCGG
>DATJKV010000020.1:0-9153 GCA_035491155.1 Magnetospirillum sp.
CGGGCAGGTGAAGGTCGCGGGCAAGAAGGCGAAGTCGAACCAGAGGCTAGAGGCGGGGCAGGAGATCCGGGTGCCGCCCATGCCGGCGCCGGTGGCCGATCAGTCCACGCGGGAGGAGCCCAAGCGGCCGCCGGTGGACGAAAAGATCGCCAAGATGTTGCGCGACGCCATCCTTTACATGGACGACGACGTCATCGCCCTGAACAAGCCGCCGGGTCTGGCGGTGCAGGGCGGCACCGGCATGGCCGACAAGCACCTGGATGCCTGGCTGGACTGCCTGCAATTCGACAAGCCCGACCGGCCGCGCCTGGTGCATCGCCTGGATAAGGATACCTCGGGAGTGCTGCTGCTGGGGCGTTCGGCCAACGCCGCTTCCAAGCTGGCCGCCGCCTTCAAGAGCCGCGCTGCCCGCAAATGCTATTGGGCGCTGGTGGTGGGGGTGCCCAAGCACCGTCAGGGCCGCATCGACGCCGCCTTGGCCAAGCTGCCCGGCCGTGCCGGCGAAAAGATGGCGGTGGACCATGACGAGGGCAAGCGCGCCGTCACCTGGTACCGCGTGGTGGACAACGCGCTGAAGCGCGCCGCCTGGCTGGAAATGGAGCCCCGCACCGGCCGCACCCACCAGCTGCGTGCCCATTGCGCCCTGCTGGAGACGCCCATCCTGGGCGACGGCAAATACGGCGCCGCGGACGCCTTCATTGCCGGCACCGGGGTGTCGCGCAAGCTGCATCTGCACGCTCGCGCCGTGCGCCTGCCCCATCCTCGCACCGGCAAGGAGCTGACGGTGATGGCGCCCTTGTCCGAGCACATGGACAAATCGTTCGAGTTCTTCGGCTTCTCCGAGGCCGATGCCGGCAAGCCGTTCGAGGCCTTCACCGAGTTGGAATAAAAAAGGCGGGCCGAAGCCCGCCTTTCTCGTGTCCGCAGACAGGGCTTACAGCTTGACCTTGTGCGCCAGGCCGCCCTTGCCGTCGGCGGTCAGGTCGACGGTGGCGTTGACGGTCTTGCCGCAGGCCTTCAGCGTCCAGGTCTCCTTCCAGGCGCCCTCGACCACCTTGCCCTTCTCGTCGATCTTGAGCGGCTTGATTTCCTTGTCGCGCTTGGTGTTGACCGGAATGATCTGGCTCTGGTCCGAGCAGTTCTTCTTGGCCAGGCCATCCAGTACGTCCTTCATCACCTCGGCCTGCTTGGGCGGGATGGTGGCGGTGGCGCCGGGCAGCAGCAGGGCGGCGGCCGGCGGCTTGTCGGCGGCCTGGGCCTGGAACAGCACGTTCTGGAACACCTCGATGCCGCAGCGCTGCATGACGGCGCGGTCCAGCCAGACGCCCTGGATGGGGTGCAGGCCGTCGGCGAAGGCCGGCGGCACGAAGACGGCCATGATGGTGTGGCTGACCGCCTTGTGTTCCTTGCACTCGGGCGCCGACACGGTCTCGCCGACGGTGGCCATCTGGCTCAGCATGCTCTTGTAGCCGTCCAACTGGACGTAGGCCTGGAAGCGCTCGACCGGATTGGCCGACGGGGCCGGGGCGGCGCCGGCGGGCTGATCGGGAACGTTCTGGGCCAGCGCGGGGGAAGCGGCGGCGGCAAGGACAAGGGCAGCGGCAATGGGTCCGAAGCGCATCGCGTGCGATCTCCAAATAGTGACGGCGGCACCTTAGCCCACCATGGCGGCCATGCACAGCCCCTTGCCCGCATGGCACCGCATCCGCCTTACTTTCGCCATCGTTCGGCGGTTGGTTGAAGGCTGGGCATGGGTTAAGCTCTCGTCCTTGAACAGTGATCTGGCGAATATCCATGAGCCGTCTGCGCCTTGCCGTATTCGACGTCGACGGAACCCTGGTCGATTCCGAACACAACATCGTCTCCGCCATGACCCAGGCCTGGTCCAGCATGGACCTGGGGGTGCCCGACCCGGCCGAGGTGCGGCGCATCATCGGGCTGTCCCTGGTGGAGGCGTGCGCGAGCCTGCTTCCGTGGGCCGGGCATGAGGTGCATCGGGCGGTGGCCGAGCAGTACAAGGAGGCCTTCCGGGCGCTCCGCCTGCTGCCCGATACGGTCGAACCGCTGTTCCCCGGCGTGCGCCAAGCCCTGGACGAGTTGGAAAACGCCGGCTGGCTGTTTGGTTTGGCCACCGGCAAGTCGCGGCGCGGCGTCGACAGCATGCTGTGCAATCACGGCCTTGAGGGGCGCTTCGTCACCATCCAGACCGCCGACGACAATCCCGGCAAGCCCAACCCCGGCATGCTTCTGCGGGCCGCCTCGGAAACCGGGGCCGAGGTCGCCGACATGGTGATGATCGGCGACACCGCCTATGACATGCTGATGGCGCAATCGGCCCGGGTCGCCGGCATCGGCGTGGCATGGGGCTATCATTCCGTCGCCGAGTTGCAGACCTCGGGCGCCCGCATGGTCATCGACAGCTTCGACAATCTGGCCGACCTGCTGGCCTCGCTGTCAGGAGACCGTGAATGCGTCTGAGCACCGCGCTGAAACTGCTGGCCGTCCTCGCCGTCGCCCTGGTGATCGGAGTGGTGGCGGCGGCCAAGTCCATGGATTTCCAGCGCGCCAAGGCGCTGTTGGCCGAGCAGGTGCTGGCACTGACCGGCCGGACCCTCACCATGTCGGGCTCGCTGGAGCTGCGTCTCGGCCTGACCCCCCGCATCATCGCCAACCAGGTGGTGCTGGCCAACCGGCGAGGCGGCTCGCGCCCCGACATGATCAAGGTGGAGCGCGTCGAGGCCGAGGTGGCGCTGCTGCCCCTGCTGAAGCGTGAAGTCCGGTTATTGCGTGTCACCATCTCGGCTCCCGACATCCTGCTGGAAACCGATGCCAAGGGACGGGGCAACTGGGACTTCAATACGGCCGCCACGCCCGTTCCGTCGGCTTCGGCGGCCGGTGAGAAGGCCGGTATTTCCGCAGTGAAGCTGTCGCTCCGCGAAGTGCGCATCAAGAATGGGATGGTGACCTGGCACAATGGCCGCACCGGCGCCACCACCCAGGTGGTGCTGCCTAAGCTGTCGATCCAGCCCGATCCCAATGCGCCCGGCCAGTACACCTTCCAGGTGGCGGGCCTTGTGGACAGCCGTCCCCTCGACCTGGGCGGCCGCGTTGGCTCGGGCGCCGCGGGCAAGCCGTGGAGTGTGCAACTGAAGGGCGCCTTCGACGGTCTGGTGGCCAAGGTGGAAGGCAGTGTCGCCGATCCGCTGGCCGGCAGGGGCCTCGACTTCAGATTGGCGCTGCAAGGTGACGAACTTGGCAAAGTGGCCAAGGCAGCGGGGCTGGTGGCGCCCGACGCTCCGGCGCTGGGGCCGTTCAAGCTGGCAGCGTCCGTGGGCGGCGACATCCATGGGGCGGTGGCGCTGACGGATCTGGAGCTGGCGGCGGGCCGGCGCGATACCCTGCTGGTCAATGCCCGCGGTGCGGTCAGGGACCTGCTCAACCAGGACGGTGTCGAACTGACGCTGTCGGCGGAGGGCGATAATTTAGCCGGCCTGTCCAAGTTGGTGGGAGCCGAGGTGCCCTCCATGGGGCCGCTCAAGGTCGGCGGCACGCTGACCGGCGGCGGCCGCCACTGGAAGCTGGCCGACATCAAGGCCGCCCTGGCGGGCAGCGATGCCACGGGCGAACTGACGCTGGACGCCGGTGCGCGGCCGCGCCTGTCCGGGACCTTTGCCGCCGGCAACTTGGCCCTGGCCGATCTGACCACGCCCGCTTCCAAGCCGGGCGAAAAGCTGCTGCCCAAGGGCCGCAAGGCCAATGGCGACGGCCGTGTCTTCCCGGCCGAGCCGTTGCCGGTGGGGCTGCTCAAGGGCTGGGACGCCGATCTCGCCCTGCGCGCCGCCCGGCTGGATGTCCAGGGGGTGCGCTTCACCGACGCCTCGGCTGATCTTCACCTGGCGGGTGGCCGCCTTTCGCTCAAGCCGATGCACGCCTTCCTGGCCGGTGGCCAGATGGAAGGCGAGGCGGTGCTGGACGTCGCGGGAACGCAGCCCGATCTGTCGCTGCGTGCTTCGGCCCGGGCGGTGGACCTGGGCGCGGTGCTGAAGGCGCTGGGCGTCGAGGCCTTGTCCGGTGGCCGCTCCGATGCACGCCTTGATCTGCACGGCAGGGGCGAGTCGGTGCGTGCGTTGATGGCCTCGGCCAACGGCGAGACGGTGGTGAGCGTGGGCGAAGGCCGCTTGCGCAACGAGACCCTGGACTGGGCCGCTGGCGACCTGCTGGTGCAGGTTGCCGGGGCGCTGAACCCGCTGGGCAAGAGTGAACCGGCGACGCCGTTGTCCTGCGCCGCGCTCCGCTTCACCGTTCATGACGGCGTCGCCACCGCTCAGCGCGGCATTGCGGTGGAGACCGCCAAGGTGCAGGTGGTGGGTTCGGGCACGGTGGACCTGCGGGACGAAGCGCTGAACATCACCGCTACCCCGCGCCCGCGTGGCGGCATCGGCGTCTCGTTGGGGGCGCCCCTGGTCGGTGCCACCCGCCTGGGCGGCACCCTGGCCGCTCCCACCATGACCTTGGACGAGGTAGGTGCGGCCCACGCCGCCGTCTCGGCCGGCGCCGCCGTGATGACCGGCGGCCTGTCGCTGGTGGGCGAGACCCTGCTGGACCGCCTGACCGCCGACCCCACCCCGTGCCAGACCGCGCTGGGTAAGGCGCAGGTGGTCAAGCCGACCAAGGCGTCGGCCAGGAAAGGCAAGAAGGCGCCGCCCGGCCCGCTGGAGGGCTTGTTCGGCCGCTGAAACTCGTTAGGTTATGGCCCCAGCCTTCGTTTATCTGCCGGACCGTCAAAGCGATGTTGAACAAGACCCTGAAGCGTTTCTACAAGCAGGCCAGTGTGGGCGAGGTCGAAGGGGGCTTCGGCGTGCTGCTGGACGGCCGGCCGGTGAAGACGCCGGCGGGCAAGCGGCTGGCGGCGCCGTCGCGGGCGCTGGCCGAGGCCATGGTCGCCGAATGGCAGGAGCAGGGTGAGGAGATCCACCCCCGCACCATGCCCATGACCCAGTTGGCCAGCACTGCCCTGGATCGCGTCGGCCCCGAGCGTGACACGATCCTGGAGCAGCTCGCCCAATTCGCCGGCACCGACCTTCTCTGCTACCGCGCCGACTTTCCGCCGGATTTGGTGGCGCGCGAGACGGAGCGGTGGCAGCCCTTGCTGGATTGGGCCGTCGAGGCCCTCGGTGCCCGCCTGATCGTCACCTCGGGGATCGTTGCGGTGGAGCAGCCCGAGGCGGCAGTGGCGCCGCTGCTGGCGCGGCTGGGCTCCTACGACGTCTGGCGCCTGACCGCCGCCCAGTCGGCCTGCGCCGCTTCGGGCTCGTTGGTGCTGGCGCTGGCGCTGGCGGAGGGGCGCCTTACCGGCCAGCAGACCTACGAACTGTCGCAGTTGGACGAGACCTACCAGATCGAGAAGTGGGGCGAGGATTGGGAGGCCGCCGACCGCCGTGCCGCCCTTCAGCGCGACATCCTGGCAGCTGAGCGGCTGCTGACCCTGGTGTGATTGGCCCCTCTTCCGCGCGGCGGGAGAGGGGTAAAACGCCTCTCGCAATAAAATTTCTCCATGCTGCGCTGCGGCGCACACCTGTGACTCGACCTGAACCTACCCGCCAAGCCTCGGATTCCGGGGCTTTTCGCATTTCTGGCGGGAAATTAAACCGGCGGTGGGTGCTCCACTTTTGCGCAATTTTCTTTCCCAAGCCATGCGTGCTGCGCAACCCCGTTAAAGCTAAGCGGCGTAAGCCTTTCCGTTAGTCACAAATTGCAACACAACGTGAGTGGGCATGGGGTCTTTTTAGGTGGAAGCGGGCCGGAAGTAATGGTATCTGCACGGCCTGACCATAAGGGTGGGGTTGCCACCCGAAGGTTCCGGCGCGCCACTAAACCCTGGCGCTTGCCCTTGCCTTCATTAGGGGAAATCGGATGCAGGAAATCATTCGCCAACTTGAAGAGAAACGGAACCGTGCCCGTCTGGGCGGCGGCGAAAAGCGCATCGCTTCGCAGCATGCCAAGGGCAAGCTGACGGCGCGCGAGCGCATCGAACTGCTTCTCGATCCCGACTCCTTCGAGGAGTGGGACATGTTCAAGGAGCACCGCTGCACCGATTTCGGCATGGACCAGCAGTCCACGCCCGGTGACGGCGTGGTGACCGGCTACGGCACCATCAACGGCCGCCTGGTCTTCGTGTTCAGCCAGGACTTCACCGTGTTCGGCGGCTCGCTATCGGGCGCCCACGCCGAGAAGATCTGCAAGATCATGGACAAGGCCGTCCAGGTCGGCGCCCCGGTGATCGGCCTCAACGATTCTGGCGGCGCCCGCATCCAGGAAGGCGTCGATTCGCTGGCCGGCTATGCCGAGGTGTTCCAGCGCAACGTGCTGGCCTCGGGCGTGGTGCCGCAGATCTCCATGATCATGGGCCCGTGCGCCGGCGGCGCCGTGTACAGCCCGGCCATGACCGACTACATCTTCATGGTCAAGGACAGCTCGTACATGTTCGTGACCGGTCCGGACGTGGTGAAGACCGTCACCCACGAGACCGTGACCGCCGAGGAACTGGGCGGCGCCATCACCCACTCGACCAAGTCGGGCGTGTCTGACATGGCGTTCGAGAACGACGTGGAAGCGCTGCTGCAGCTGCGCCGCTTCATGGACTTCCTGCCGTCGTCCAACCGCGAGAAGCCGCCGGTGCGTCCCACCGCCGACGTGCCCGAGCGCAAGGAGATGAGCCTGGATACGCTCATCCCCGACAACGCCAACAAGCCGTACGACATGAAGGAGCTGATCCTGAAGGTCGTCGACGAAAACGACTTCTTCGAGATCCAGCCGGGCTATGCCGGCAACATCATCGTCGGCTTCGCCCGCATGGAAGGCTCGACCGTCGGCATCGTCGCCAACCAGCCCATGGTGCTGGCCGGCTGCCTGGACATCGCGTCGTCCATCAAGGCCGCCCGCTTCGTGCGCTTCTGCGACAGCTTCAACATTCCGATCGTGACCTTCGTCGACGTGCCCGGCTTCCTGCCCGGCACCGCCCAGGAATACGGCGGCATCATCAAGCACGGCGCCAAGCTGCTTTACGCCTATGCCGAGGCCACCGTGCCGAAGATCACCGTCATCACCCGCAAGGCCTATGGCGGCGCGTATGACGTGATGAGCTCGAAGCACCTGCGCGGTGACGTCAACTTCGCCTGGCCGACCGCCGAAATCGCGGTGATGGGCCCCAAGGGCGCGGTGGAGATCATCTTCCGCCAGGACATCGGTGACGCCGAGAAGATCGCCGCGCGCACCGAGGAATACCGTCAGAAGTTCGCCAATCCGTTCGTCGCCGGCCATCGCGGCTTCATCGACGACGTGATCATGCCGCACTCGACCCGCAAGCGCATCTGCCGCTCGCTGGCCATGCTGAAGGACAAGGAACTCGACAACCCGTGGAAGAAGCACGGGAACATTCCGCTTTGATGGGGGCTGCGAGCATGTTCACCAAGATTCTGATCGCCAACCGCGGCGAGATTGCTTGCCGCGTCATCAAGACCGCCAAGAAGATGGGCATCAAGACGGTGGCGGTGTACTCCGACGCCGACAAGGACGCCCTGCACGTGCAGATGGCCGACGAGGCCGTGCACCTCGGCCCGCCGCCTTCCGCCCAGTCCTACCTGCTGGCCGACAAGATCGTCGAGGCCTGCAAGCAGACCGGCGCCCAGGCCGTGCATCCGGGCTACGGCTTCCTGTCGGAGAAGCGCGAGTTCCAGGAGAAGCTGGCGGCTGCCGGCATCACCTTCATCGGCCCCGACGCCCATGCCATCTTCGCCATGGGTGACAAGATCGAGTCCAAGAAGCTGGCCAAGCAGGCCGGCGTCAACACCGTCCCCGGTCACATGGACGTGATCAAGGACGCCGACGAGGCGGTCAAGATCGCCCAGCAGATCGGCTATCCGGTGATGATCAAGGCCTCGGCCGGCGGCGGCGGCAAGGGCATGCGCCTGGCCTGGAACGACGTTGAAGCCAAGGAAGGCTTCGTGTCGGCCACCAACGAGGCCAAGGCGTCCTTCGCCGACGACCGCGTGTTCATCGAGAAGTTTATCGAGCAGCCGCGCCACATCGAAATCCAGGTGATGGGCGACAGCCACGGCAACGTGATCTATCTGGGCGAGCGTGAATGCTCGATCCAGCGCCGTCACCAGAAGGTCATCGAAGAGGCTCCGTCGCCCTTCCTGTCGCCCGAGATGCGCAAGGCCATGGGCGAGCAGGCCTGCGCCCTGGCCAAGGCCGTGCAGTACAAGTCGGCCGGCACCGTCGAGTTCATCGTCGGCGGCGCCACCGGCGAGTTCTACTTCCTGGAAATGAACACCCGCCTGCAGGTGGAGCATCCGGTGACCGAGATGGTGACCGGCCTCGACCTGGTCGAGCTGATGATCAAGGTGGCCGCCGGCCAGAAGCTGCCGCTGACCCAGGACGACGTGAAGCTGAACGGCTGGGCCATCGAGGCGCGCGTCTACGCGGAAGACCCCTTCCGCAACTTCCTGCCCTCGACCGGCCGCCTGACCCGCTACGCTCCGCCGGAGGAAAGCCCGCATGTGCGCGTCGATACCGGCGTGTACGAAGGCGGCGAGATCAGCATGTTCTACGATCCCATGATCGCCAAGCTGATCACCTACGGCCCGTCGCGCGACGCCGCCATCGCCCACATGCGCGAGGCGCTGGACGCCTATTACATCCGTGGCCTGTCCCACAACATTCCGTTCCTCGCCTCGCTGATGAGCAAGGACCGGTTCGTCAAGGGCAACCTGACCACCAACTTCATCGCCGAGGAATACAAGGACGGCTTCCACGCCAACGATCTGCCGGCCGATGATCCGACCGTGCTGGTCGCCGTGGCCGCCTCGGTGAAGTCCGCCATCGTCACCCGCAACATCCAGATCTCGGGCCAGTTCCCGGGCCATGAGATGAAGGTGCCGGTGGAGTGGACCGTGGTGCTCAATGGCCAGTATCACGACATCGAATGCCGTCCCACCGTCGGCGGCTTCGCCGTGGTGATCGGTGGCGAGGCGGTCAGCGTCAAGACCGACTGGCACATCGGCCAGCCGCTGTTCCGCGGTGTGGTCGAAGGCCGCCCGGTCTGCGTCCAGATCGACCGCGACGGTGTGTCCTACACCTTGGCCCACTCCG
>DATJKV010000021.1:0-4533 GCA_035491155.1 Magnetospirillum sp.
AGCTTCCTCCACTCCGGGGTCAGGCCCGACGGCTCCGCCGCCCGGCCGCCCATGCCCATGTTCCGCTTCACCAAGGACGACGCCGAGGCGGTGGCCGCCTACCTGGCCAGCCTGCCGGCCCCGCTGTCGGTGGAGAAGGTCAAAATGGAGCGCTGATGCGCCCCTAACCCCGCTCGGGGAACAGCCCGCGCAGCCCTTCGGGGCTGGCGGCGCAAGTTCCCCGTTCGGTGATCAGGCCGGTGACCAGGCGGGCCGGGGTGACGTCGAAGCCCCAATTGCCCGCCGGGCTGCCGTCGGGGGTGACCTGCACGGTGACGACGGAACCGTCGGCGGCCTTGCCGGTCATGTGGGTCTGCTCGGTGGCGTCACGCTCCTCGATGGGGATTTCCTTCACCCCGTCGGCCACGGTCCAGTCAATGGTGGGGCTGGGCAGCGCCACGTAGAACGGCACGTCGTTATCGGCCGCCGCCAGCGCCTTGAGATAGGTACCGATCTTGTTGCAGACGTCGCCGTTGCGGGTAACGCGGTCGGTACCGACGATGCAGCAATCCACCATGCCATGCTGCATCAGATGGCCGCCGGTGTTGTCGGCGATCACCGTGTGCGGTACGCCATGCCAGTTCAGCTCGCGGGCGGTCAGGCTGGCCCCCTGGTTGCGCGGCCGGGTCTCGTCCACCCACACATGCACCGGGACGCCGGCGTCATGGGCCTTGTAGATGGGGGCGATGGCGGTGCCCCAATCCACCGTGGCCAGCCAGCCGGCGTTGCAATGGGTCAGCACGTTGAGGCGCTCGGCCCCGGCGGCGCGGCGCTTGGTCCACAAATCGGCCAGGATGCGAAAGCCGTTGTCGCCGATAGCCGAGTTGATGGCCACGTCCTCGTCGGCGATCTCGGCGGCGCGCTCATAGGCGCGGCCGGCACACTGGTCCTCGGGCACCCCGCCCAGCGCCTTGATCATCTCGTCCAGCGCCCATTTCAGGTTGATGGCGGTGGGACGGGTGGCGTGCAGGATATTGTAGGCCACCGTCAGCGCCAGGTCCGACGAATTGGCCCGCGCCGCCAGGGCCATCCCGTAAGCGGCGGTAGCGCCGATCAGCGGGGCTCCGCGCACTAGCATGGCCTTGATGGCATGGGCGGCGTCGGCCAGGCTTTCCAGCCGCGCGGTAACCAGCTCATGCGGCAGGCGGGTCTGGTCGATGATCTCGACGGCCCAGCCGTCCTTGGCCAGCCAGATGGTGCGGGTGGGGGTGCCGTTGATCTTCATGCCTAGAGCCCTCGTTGCGCCGGAGAACGCACCTTAAGCAACAGGCGGCAACGGTTCAATGGGTCAAGGGCCAAGACCCAATTAGGGAAAGGTCTCGCGGGCCGGGAACTGGCCGGCCGGACTGACACTGGCGGCGGGGACCGATTTCAACGCCCGTTTCCACTGCCCCCCTTCCCAATAGATGCGCACCAGATCGGCCTGGTCGAAGCGGGCGTCCACCATTAGGAACTCGGTGGCCTTTCCCGCCTTGCCGGCCTTCCACCAGGCGTGGGCGGCGTCCATCAGCTCGATCTGCACCCGATAGCCATCGCTGGCATCGGCGTACTGCAGCGGCTCCAGCCGATTGGCCTTCGCCTCCATGAACAGGGTAAGGCGGCCGCGATAGCCCTCCAGGTAGTCGATCTCCACCCTGAGCTTGCGGCGCCCGTCACCCTGGATGTCCTCGGCGACAATACTGGCCAGGGCATGATCCAGCACCACCACCTGCACCGGCCCGGCCTTGGGGGTAAAGCGCACCATCGCCCAGCGCGGACCGTCACGGTCGAAGCTATCCTGGAGCACCGAATCGTCCACCTCCCGGCCCAGCAGGATTTCGCGCACCTTGGCGCGGTTGGCGGCGGTGATGCGGGAATCGGTCAGCAGCTCGGCCCTGCCCTCAGGCAGTTGGGCGGTGGTGGCGACCGTGTAGCCCGCCAGGCTGCGCGGCTCGGGGTAATTCTCGTAAGGCCATGCAACGGCCTCGCCGCCGGCCAGCAGTCCAACGGCGACAAGCGCCCGGCACAGCCATCCCCGCATGGTGTTCTCCCCCTTCACGGCGGGGGAGGAGACCACGCCCCAGGCCCACCGACATATGACCCCGATCAAGTTCATCTCGCGCAAACGTATAGGCCGCACACAAAACGAACGAGGCGGCACCCCGACACTAAACGGAAATATAATATACGCCTGCGCCCTGACCCAATTGGGGTGAACACCGTATGCTCGCACCGATCGGACGTCCCCGATGAGGGCGCATATTGTCAACGAATGACGAGGACCAGGTGCGGGACAGACACGGCGGCACCGAGTGCCGCTGGCATACCGACCCCGAGGCGGCAAACCGGATGGAGAGCCTTCAGGTTATTCTGAACTGTGCCTCGGCCCAGGGATGCAAAGAATGCGTCCGGTGCAGCGAGCGGGCCCTGCCGCTGTTCCTCAAGGCCGCCCACCAGCATCGCGGCGGCGCTATTTCCTAAGCACCCGCCCGGCCACCGCGTCCAGCTTGGACACCAGCCTGGCATCGCGCTTGTCGGGATGGGTGATGATGGCGTGCTCCAGCGCCGTGTGGCAGCCCTTGGCGCAGGCACCCGAGCGCTTGCCGATGTGGGGGACGATGGCCTTGACCAGCGCACGGGCGCGGTCGGCGTTCTCGATCAGCACCTTGACCACCTGCTCCACCGTGACCGCGTCGTGGTCCGGGTGCCAGCAATCGTAGTCGGTGACCATGGCGACGGTGGCGTAGCACATCTCGGCCTCGCGGGCCAACTTGGCCTCGGGCATGTTGGTCATACCGATGACGTCGCAGCCCCACTGCCGGTACAGGTTGCTTTCGGCCTGGGTCGAGAATTGCGGGCCTTCCATCACCAGATAGGTGCCGCCGCGCACGGCGACGATGCCGGCGTCCGCGGCGGCCGCCTCGATGACGTCGCCCAGGCGGCCGCACACCGGATGGGCCATGGAGACGTGGGCAACCAGGCCGGTCTCGAAGAAGCTCTTCACCCGGGCGAAGGTGCGGTCGATGAACTGATCGACGATGACGAAGGTACCCGGCGGCAGTTCTTCCTTGAGCGAGCCCACGGCCGAGACCGAGACGATCTCGGTGACGCCGGCGCGCTTCATGGCGTCGACGTTGGCGCGATAATTCAATTCCGACGGGGGAATGCGGTGGCCGCGGCCGTGGCGCGGCAGGAACACCAGCTTCTGGCCGTCCAGCTCACCGAACAGAAGCTCGTCCGAGGCCTCGCCGAACGGGGTCTCCACCCGCTTCCATTCCTTGTTGGTCAGGCCGTCGATGTCGTAGACGCCGGAACCGCCGATGATACCGAGAACGGGAGTGGTCATGGAAATCGCCCCATGGAATGAAAACCGTGGGGCGGTGGTAAAACAAAAAGGCCGCCGTCGCAAGGACGGCGGCCAGTTTGATCTTATCTACCCGGGCGCGGGCGCCCCCGGGGCGCCGATCAGTGAACGTTCTTCCAGATCTGGCGCTTCAGGGCGTACAGCAGGGCGGTGAACACGCCCAGGAACACCAGAACCTTCAGACCCAGGGACTTGCGCGCGTCCAGCTCGGGCTCGGCGGCCCAATTCAGGAAGGCGGAGATGTCCTGAGCCATCTGCTCCGGGGTGGCGTTGGTGCCGTCGGTATAGGTCACCAGGCCTTCCATCAGCTGCGGCGGCATGCTGATGTTCCCGCCCGGGAAGTACTTGTTGTAGTACTTGCCCTCGGGCACCACGTGATGCTCCGGCACCTCGTCCGAGAAGCCCAGCATCAAGCTGTAGATGTAGTTCGGACCACCGACGCGGGCCTTGGCCATCAAGGACAGGTCCGGCGGAGCGGCACCGCCATTGGCGGCCGCGGCGGCCTTTTCATTCGGGAACGGGCCGATGTACTTGTCGGACGGACGCCCCGGACGCTTGTTGATCAAGCCTTCGTCATTGGGAGCATCGTCCACTTCGCGCTCGGCGGCGACGGTCTTGATCTCGTCCGCGGTCAGGCCGACATCGGCCAGGTTGCGATAGGCCACCAGGCGCATGTTGTGGCAGTTCGAGCAGACCTGATGGTAGACCTCGAAACCGCGCTTCAGCTGGGCCGGGTCGTAGTGACCGAAGAAGCCGTTGAAGCTGAAGTTGGGCTTCATCAGGGGCTCGCCGCCGCTGTTGGCCAGGGCGGCGCCGGAGGCGCCGACCAGGCCAGTGGCGACCAGGGCCGAGAGGATGAGCTTACGCATTAGCCTTCTCCTTCAGCACGGGAGCCGAGATGCTGGCCGGCAGGGCCTTGGGCTTCTCGAGCTTGCCCAGCAGCGGCATGATGAGCAGGAAGTGGCCGAAGTAGTAGGCGGTGGCGATCTGACCGATGGTGATTAGCACGCCTTCCGCCGGCTTGCCGCCCACATAGCCCAGCACCAGGCAGTCCACCAGGAACAGCCAGAAGAACTGGCGGTACAGCGGGCGGAACTTGGCCGAGCGGACCTTCGAGGTGTCCAGCCAGGGCAGGAAGAACAGGATGATGA
>DATJKV010000022.1:0-4252 GCA_035491155.1 Magnetospirillum sp.
AACGTGCCGCTGATGGAAGTGGCCACGGTGGAGAACGGTTTCGAACTGCCGATCCTCTGGCGCCGCCAGCGTCTGCCCACACTGACGGTCCAGGCCGACATGGCGCCGAACATCCAGGCGGCGACGGTGGTCGAGCAACTCGCCCCGGCGATCCAAAAGATTGCGGACGGCCTGCCCGCCGGCTATCGCATCGACATCGGCGGCGCCGTCGAGGAAAGTGCCAAGGGGCAGCGCTCGGTCGCTATGGTGGTGCCGGTGATGGTGCTGCTGATGCTGACGGTACTGATGGTGCAGTTGCAGAGCTTCCAGCGCTTGGTGCTGGTGGTCAGCGTGGCACCGCTGGGCCTGATCGGCGTGGTCGGCATCATGCTGCCAACTGGCACGCCCATGGGCTTCATCGCCATCCTGGGCTGCGTCGCCTTGATCGGCATGATCATCCGCAACTCGGTCATCCTGGTCGATCAGATCGAAACCGACATCGCCGCCGGCCACGACGGCTGGAGCGCTGTGGTCGAGGCCACCTGCCACCGCGTGCGGCCGATCATGCTGACCGCTGCGGCGGCCATCCTGGCAATGATCCCCATCGCCGGGGACTCGTTCTGGCGGCCGATGGCCATGGCGATCATGGGCGGCCTTGTGGTGGCGACCCTGCTCACCCTGCTGTTCCTGCCGGCAGCCTATGCGGCCTGGTTCCGTATCCGCGAACCGGAGGAAGGAGGTCACCATGTCTCCGACCATCCCGTCCATTGAGGTCAGGAACACGAAGTTCGGTTTGCGCGCCCTTCTTCTGGTCGGGATGCTCTGCCTGGCCAGTGGGCAGGCAGCGGCCATCCCGCCCAGTGAAGCAGCCCCGACAGCCGTAGAGGCGGGAGACGAAACCGCCAGCCTGCGCCGCTCACTGGAAGCGGTGCAGGCCACCTATCGGCAGGCCCTGACGGCCAACGAGCGGCCTGCCGGGGCCACGCGGGAAGAGGTGGTAGAGCGAAACCAGCTGATGGGCGAGTTGGTCGCCAGCCTGCAGCATGCCCTTGAAGCCGCCGAGCGGCTGCCGAGCCTCCGCCGGCGGGTCGCCGCCCAGGAGACCCGCACTCGGGAATGGACCGCCTTTCCGAACCCGCCCCCCTATTCCATCCTAATCGTGGACCAACTGCGCGCGGCGCTGAACACTGCGACCTTCAAGGTTCAGGCCGCCGACGCGCGCACAGGATTGTTAAAGCAGCAAGAGGTAGAAGCCGAACAACGGTACAAGGCGGCCGAAATCGCCAAGCGGCAAGGTGAGGAAGGCGCCGCCCAGGCCGTCGCGGCAGAACAGCGCGAACGCCAATTGTGGCTGGTCGACCTGGCCAACCTTCGGTCGCGCGCGGCGGCAGCCAGCCTAGAGGAGAACCGCAATCTGCGATCTGTCACCGGTGCGGAAGCCGACGAACAGCGCGAGCTGCTCCGGCTACTTGAAAAGCAGGTGGCGACGGCACGCCAGACCGCTCAATTCTCTCAGGCAGACCTGGATGCGGTATTGGCCGACCTCGATCGTCGGCGGACGATTTTGGAAAAGCAGGCCGATCTGGCCCGCGCCGCAAGTCAGCGCTCCCGCCAGGCCCTGGTTGCGGCCCAACAGGCACTTGCCGAAATCAAGGCGAATTCCCTGGGGGCGAGCCAGCTGGACATCCTGGAAAAAACTGAAGAGTGGCGTCGGCTGCAGGCCGACAACGACGAATTAGCGGCCGAAATCGCTCGCCGAGTCCTGGATGTCCATGCCTGGGAACGGACCGGCTGGCAATTGCGCTGGCTGCTGCTCAATTCGGGCGAACGGGACAAGCTGCGCAACGCGCTGTCCGACGTCGACCACCTCGTCCATCGGCTTCAGACATGGAATGTCTACCTGGAAAGCGAAATCGCACGGACGCCCAACCAGGATGACCGTTCGGCCCTGGAGCGCCTAGGGGGGCTGTCCAAGGAACAATCCGCGCTGGCCGGCCAAATCCAGGCCGCGCATCGGGCACGGGTGGAGATTCTCCGCAACGGTCAGCAGGCTATCGCCAGCCTTTTGCGCACTTTGTCCATCTGGAGGCAGGATGTCCTGGCCCGTGGCGCCGACCGCGCGCCCGCAGCCATAGTCCGCGACGTTGCAGAGGACCTGTGGCAGGGAGCGCGGGCTGTCTGGCAGTTCGAGTTCTTCAGTGTCGAGGATACGCTGGAAATTGACGGGCGAAAGGTGGTCGCTGCGCGTAGCGTGACGGTTGGGAAGGCCCTTGGCGCCATCCTTTTCCTGGTGATCGGCTATTTGGCCAGCACCTGGATGGCGCGCCATCTGGGCCGGTTCGCCGTTCGGCGCCTCAGTCTAGTCGCCGGGCACGCCAACATCCTGTCGCGATGGCTGCATTTCACCCTGTTTGCGACGGTGTTCATCAGTGCCTTGTACATGGTCAACATTCCCTTGACCGTGTTCGCCTTCCTAGGCGGCGCGCTGGCCATCGGCCTGGGCTTCGGCACCCAGGTCCTCCTCAAAAATCTGGTCAGCGGCCTGATGCTGCTGGTGGAACGGCCGCTGCGGGTCGGCGATCTGATCGAGGTGGGATCGGTCGTGGGCAGCGTCACCGATATCGGCGTGCGTTCCTCCACTATCCGCACCAGCGAGGGAATCGAGATCCTGGTGCCCAACTCCACCTTCATCGAAAACAACGTCACCAACTGGACCTATTCCAACGCTGCGGTGCGCCGTTCGGTCAAGGTCGGCGTCGATTACGCCGCTTCGGCCGAGCATGTCCGCGACCTGCTGCTCGGCGTGTGCGCCCGCCACGAGCAGGTGCTGGCCGATCCGCAGGCTCGCGTCCTGCTGGAGGAATTCGGCGCCGACGCCATGGTGTTCAACCTGCAATACTGGATCGATTACAACCGAGGCGCGGACGCCTCGCTGATCGCCAGCGAGCTGCGTTTCATGATCAACGGCGCCTTCGCCGAGGCCGGCATCGTCATCCCCCATCCGCAACGCGTGCTCCACCTGGCTTCCGAGCAGGCGGCCACCACCATGCAGCGGTTCAAGGCCGACCGGGCTAAGGCGACCGAGGAGAGCTGTGGATGACCGTCGGGGCCGAAGAAGAACTGGTCGCCTGCCCGGAATGCGACGAGCTGCACGTCCGCCAGCCGTTACGGCCCGGCGAGCGCGCCAAATGCAGCCGCTGCAGCTCGACGCTCTACCGCATGCCGCGCCGCCGGCCCGACCAGATGCTGGCCATCGTGGTCGCGGCGCTGATTACCTTCGCCATCGCCCACGCCTATCCCATCCTGGTTTTGCGGGCGCAGGGCATCATCAACGAAGCGACCCTCCTGGGCAGCGTGGCCGCCCTCTGGACCGAGGGGCAGGAGCCGGTAGCCGCCCTGGTGTTCGCCACTACCTGGCTGTTTCCGCTGTGCGACCTCTTGTCCATGTTCTTCTTGCTGCTGGCGGTGGAACGGGGCTGGCGGCCCGTCCTTTTCGCCCCGGTGCTGCGGACGCTGCAGGCCATGCGCCCGTGGGGGATGATCGAAGTGCTGATGCTGGGCGTGCTGGTCTCGCTAATCAAGCTGTCCAAGCTCGCCGACGTGGTGCCGGGGGTGGCGCTATGGGCGTTTATCGCCCTGACCTTCCTGCTAGCTGCCATCCTGTCCTATGACCTGCGCTCCTTGTGGGAGCTGTGGCACCGGCGGAAGGTGGCGCCGTGAGCATGTCCGCCCTTACAGCAGGCCTGCGCGCCTGCCTGTGCTGCCGGCAGGTGTTCCGGCCGGCCGAGGAACGAGAGGTGCCGCTGCGCTGCCCGCGCTGTGGCTCCGCCGTCCACCCGCGCAAGGCCGACAGCCTGTCGCGCACCTGGGCCTACCTTGTCGCCGCGGCCATCCTCTACGTCCCCGCCAACCTGCTTCCGGTGATGAACACCTCCAGCCTGTTCGGGACTTCCCACGACACTATCCTCAGCGGCGTCGTCTATTTCTGGACCTCGGGCTCGCCCGGGCTGGCGGCGCTGATCTTCAGCGTCAGCGTGGTCATCCCCTTGGCCAAGCTGGCGTCGCTCGCCTTTCTGGCCCACCGCGCCCGCCGTCCCCCCGGGGCCGACGTCCACCACCTGGGCCACCTCTACAAAATCATCGAACTGGTCGGCCGCTGGTCGATGCTCGACGTGTTCGTCATCGCCCTGATGGTCGGCATGGTGCGCTTCAAGACCTTGGCCACCATTGAAGCCGGCCCCGGTGCGGCGGCTTTCGGCGCCGTGGTGGTGCT
>DATJKV010000023.1:0-4410 GCA_035491155.1 Magnetospirillum sp.
ACACGATGGACATGCCGATGGCCGAGATCAGCGGCGCCAGCTTGGGCGCACCGCGCAAGGGGCGGTAGGCGATGCGTTCGATCGCCCAGCCCCACAGCGCCGTGAACGCCATGGTGGCGGCCAGCGCGATCAGCAGTCCCATGGCCACCGAACTGCCGCCGATGGTCGTCGCGGCGAGATAGGCGATAAGGGTGATGAACGCCCCCAGCATGTAGACTTCGCCATGGGCGAAATTGATCATGCCGATAATTCCGTAAACCATCGTATAGCCGATGGCGATCAAACCATAGATCGCGCCAAGCGTGATCCCGTTGATCAACTGTTGGAGGAAGTACTCCATTCGTCCATCCCTGTTGGCCCGTTTGCTTCTGTCCGAGCAGGGGAAAAGCTACTCGCGGGGCCGCACGAGTCAACAATCATCGGCGGTCACAACGGAAAGCCGATGCCTGAGCGATCTTGGTCTGGTAAAGTGAACGCCATGGGCGACGTGTTCGGGAGGCGGCAAGGGGTGCCGCGGGGAAGGATGCCAATAGAAAAATCCTGCGATGACGTGATCCGTGTGCGGATCGATACCGCTTTGGCGGTGCAGGAATTTTTGGACCAATTGGCGACCCAGGCGGCCGAGGGCGAGACCCGCCAGCCGGCCAACCCGGCCAACCGTGCCGTCTTCCGCGAGATGGCGCCGTTCTGCCTGGTGGAATACGCCTATGTGGACGATGGCGTCGGCGTCATCGACGGCGTCTATTTGGGGTTCCCCGACGGTTCCATCTATTCGGTCGCCGACGAAATCCCCGAGGCGGTGGTGGACGCCCTGGTTGCGGGCGAGGTGGCTCATCTGCCGCCGGTCTACCTCTATGTCACCCTCGCCGAAGCGCGTCCGACGTCGGCGCTTGACCATTTCGCCAAAGCGCTGTCGGCTCACCTGGGGGAGCCGCTGGTGGCGGTGTTCCGCGACCAGGACGGCTGCATGGCCGCGCATAGCTACGATGGAGAGGGCAAGGCCGCGGACAAGGCCGGCCTGGACGCCATGGTGGTCACCAGCGTGCTGGAAGCCGATCGCCACTTGAGCAAGGCGCGGGTGCGGGAACGCTACGCCGCCCGCTTCGTGGGGCCGGCTGGCCACGCCTGGGCGCAGCTCACCTACAAGTTCACCAAGCACGTGGCCGAATTCGGCTCGGTGGCCGAGCGCGACGATTTCATCGCCTGGTCACGCCTGCTTTGCGAGCGGGTCGACGCCGGATGGTGCGACTGGCAGGATCTGGGGTTCTCGGAGATTTTCCGCCCTGCGGTGATGACGCCCCAGCCCACGGGCGAGATCGCCGCGGTGCCGCTGGTAGCCCCTCGCAAGGCCATGGACGGCCACCCGTGGCAGGCTTTCGGCGGCGCCGATGCCGCCACCGCCAAGCCGCATGCGGAAGGCCAAGCCTGCGATCCTCGGGAACTGGCCATGGCGCGCGAGTACTGGAGCTATTGCATCCGGACCATCAACGGCGCCCAGAAGGCCTTTACGGCGCCGGCCTAGACCTAGCCGGCCGCCGTATCCACCGCGGCCAGCAGAGTATCCACCTCGAAAGGCTTTTCCAGTACGGCGACGGCGCCCAGGCGGCGGGCGGTCTCCAGGCCTTGCGCCTTTTCCATGCGGGCGCTGCCGCCCGAAATGGCGATGATGCGGGCATCGGGCTGCATGGTCTGGATTTCCAGGATCGCCTGGATGCCATCCATCTCCGGCATGATGATGTCGGTGATGATGATGTCGAAGGCGGCGCCTCCGGCGATCAGTTCGACCGCCTGCAAGCCGTTGTCGGCGGTGGTGACCTCGTGACCGCTGGCGGTCAGCACGTCCACCAGGGATTCCCGCATCAGCGGAGTGTCTTCGACAATGAGGATACGGCTCATGGGCGCCTCTTCTCGGCAATGTTCGAGAGCGTGATAAACCTAATCCCGCCCTTGGGCAAGATGGGCGGGTTCAACTAGCGGAAGAACAATTCTGAACTCTGATCCGCAACCGGGGGCGCTGCCCACGGCGATGGCGCCGCCCATGGCCTTGATGATGCCCTGAACCACCGACAGCCCCAGGCCGGTGCCCTGTCCCACCGGCTTGGTGGTGAAGAAGGGGTCGAAGATCTTCGCGGCCACCTCGGGCGGCATGCCGCAGCCGGAATCCTTGATGCGGATGTCCACGAAGGACAGGGTGTGGTCCAGATTGGCGAAGGGCGAGCGTGAGGGGTCCTCGCCCTTACGGGGGCGGCCCAGGTTGTTGCGGGTCTGGCGCGGCACCAGCCGATCGCCCGCCACGATATCCAGCGACAGGCGCAACGTGCCTTCGCCGTCCATGGCGTCGCGGGCGTTGTTGGCCAGGTTCAGCAGCACCTGGGTGATTTGCGGGCCGTCGCCCACCACGTGGGCCTCGGGGGTGTGCAGATGGGTCTCCACCTTGATGGAGGGCGGCAAAATCGAGGCGGCGAGTTCCGAGAACTCGCAGAACACCGGCACGACATCCAGTTCGCTGAGAACCTTCTGTTCCTTGCGGCAATAGGCCAGGACATTGCGCACGATGTCGCGACCGTGCTTGGCCGCCGAGATGATGCGGCCCACGCGCTCGGCGTTCTTGGTGTCCAGCTCGGCTGTGCGGGTAATCATCTCGGCGCCCATCAGGATGGGGCCCAGCATGTTGTTCAGCTCGTGCGCCACGCCGCCGGCCAGGCGTCCCAGCGCCTCCAGCTTCTGGCCCTCGGTCAGCGCCATCTCCAGCTGGCGCCGCTCCTCGGCGGCAAGCACGGAATCGGTGACGTCCTGGACGCTCATCAGCAGCGACGGCGCCGCGTCGGTGCTGACGGCCGAGAACGTGGTTCCCTGGACGCGCCAGTGTCGCAGTTTGCCGTCGGCCAATTGGGGCTGAAGGTCGAAGGCGAAGCTCTCGCCAACCTTGGCCGAGCGGGGAAGGGACTCGGAATCGATGAACTGGCGGATGTTGAGTCCGATGGGGGCAATCGCCTCGGTGCCGGTCATGCGCTGGAAGGCCGGGTTGCACTGGCGGATGGTGCCGTCGGTGCCGGCGATGATGATGCCTTGCACGGCGGCCGCGAAGGCCAGGCGGAAGCGCTCCTCGCTCTCGCGCACGGCCTGCTCGGCCTTGATGCGCTCCTCCACCTCGTCGGTCACGTCCAGCAGCAGGCCGTCCCACACGATGGTCTCGCCGCGCCGGCGCGGGCGCGACTGACCCGACAGCCAGTGGACGCGGCCGTCCGCCCCGGTGACGCGCACGTCCTCGTCCACCGCCTCAAGGGTGTCGGCCGACACCACCAGGGCTTCCAGCAGGCGCTGGCGGTCGCCGTCCAGCATGGCGTCGAACAGGATCGACGAGTCGAAGACGATGTCTGCCGCCTCGCAGCCCAGAATCTCCTCGATGCCGTCGGAGACGTAGGGATAGGCAAAGGTCCCGTCCGGGTCGAGCACGCGCTGGAACACCACGCCCGGCAGGTTGGAGGCGATGGAGCGCAACCGTCGCTCGGTCTCCTCCAGCATCAGTTCGGTGGCCTTGCGCCGGGTGATGTCACGGCCGATGACGATCAGGGACAGGCGGCCATCAGACCGGACCTCGGACACCGTCATCTCGAACGGGAAGACCGAGCCGTCCTTGCGCCGCGCCATCACTTCCTGGGTGCCGCGCGGGAAGCACTGGATGACGTCGCCCATGCCGCATTCGGACAGATGGGCGGGCATGTCGGGGCGGCAGGGGCTGGCCATCAGGTGCGACAGGCACTGGCCCAGCATCTGGTCCAGCGACCGCCCGAACAGGCGCTCGGTGGCGGCGTTGGCCCAGTCGATGCCGTTCTTGGAATCCAGGGTCAGGATCACGTCCTCGGCGTGGTCCATGACGGTCTGGAACTGGTGCTCGGCGCGCATCCAGCCCGAGATGTCGATCCACACGCCGTCCCACACCAGGCGCCCGTCATCCAGCTTTCGGGGTGCCGACGAGCCACGGAACCAGCGGGTCTCGCCCTCGGCGGTGACCGCGCGGAAGGATTCCAGGCAACGGCTCATGGAGATGGCCGAGCGCAGGATGGCCGCCACATGGGCGTCGCGATCGGCCCAATGAACCGCGTTCAGCGCGCCCTTGCTGCTGACGGTCATCTCGGCCGGATCGTAGCCGAAAATCTCGCGCACGTTGGCGGACATCCAAGGATAGCGAATCTCGCCGCCGGGCAGCAGTTCGCGCCGGAACAGCACGCAGGACAGATCGGCCAGCACCCCGGCCAGATGCTCGGGAAAGACGTCAAAGGCTGCCGAGGCCTGATCGAGGGAAGTCGAAGGAGGCGCCATGGGCTGGAAGAACTCGCGCGACGAGGGAATGGTCTTGACCGAAAGATAGTGTAGCATGCCCGCCGGCAAGGACCCAGTCTGGTGGGT
>DATJKV010000024.1:0-2438 GCA_035491155.1 Magnetospirillum sp.
GATAGGTCTCGACGTAATGGCCGCCCTCCGGATGGGGCATAAGCCCCAACCGAGCGATGATCTCCGCCGCTTCGCTCACTCGACCGGCTCGGTCTCGCGCACCGAGCGACGGTTTTGACTGGTCGAGTACCAATGGGCCAGATGCGGCCTATTGGCGCGCCAGTCACACACCTGGCGGAAGTCGAGATAGCCCAGCGCGGCAACGATGGTGATCGGGCCGATCAGGAACACGCCGCCCCAATGGCCCACTTCCTTTTCCAGGTAGTCGAGCGAGCGGGTGATGGCGGCCTGCTGGCGGGCGATCCAGTCGTTCCAGCGCTTGTCCTCGGGACGGGTGGCGCTTTCGATGCGGATCTGCACGGCGGCGTCCATGATGCCGTCGCCCAGCGCCTGGAGCTTCAACTGACGGAAACGCTCATGGCCCTCGTGCGGGAACAGCTTGTGGCCGGAATGCAAGCTATCGACGTATTCGCAGATCACCGGCGAGTCGAACAGGGTCTCGCCATTGTCCAGCACCAGCGCCGGCACCTTGGACAGCGGGTTGTCGTCCACCAGATCGGTACCCGGCGCCCAGGCATTGGTGGGCACCATCTCCAGCTCGACCCCGCACTCGATGGCGGTCATGCGGACCTTGCGGACGAAGGGCGAGGTGATGGAAGAACGCAGCTTCATAAAGAATCCTCCTGAGCGCGAGCAAACGCGCGAATTCTAGCCCCCTCCAAGGCATTCGGGAATTGTGTTCGTGCGGCGCCCAGGTGAAATTATAGTCATCCAGGGAGGGGAAGATGCGCAGACTTGTTGGCGGCATGACGGCCTGTCTGCTGTTGGCCCATGTGTCGGCCGGCGCCGTCGAGGCCGAGCGCTATGTTAACGTCCGCTACGGCTTTTCAATTTGTTATCCGGCGTGGATGGAACCGCAGGGGGAAGCCGACAACGGGGATGGCCAGCGCTTCATCGCCAAGGACGGTGGCGCGCTGGCGGTGTGGGGACAGTACGACGTGCTGGACGGCGGCCTGGGCGAGGTCTTCGCCATCACCCGCGATGCCGTCATCGGAGTGAAAGGCCAGATTGCCTACGAACGACGGACAAAAGACTGGTTCGTCATATCCTGGACCGAGGGCGAAAGGGTCGGCTACGAGAAGCGCACCCTCGACGGCCACGAGCGGATCGTCGGCTTTCGTCTCAGCTACCCGCAAACGTTAAAAGGAAAATACGAGCCTATAGTCAGCCAACTCGGCAAGTGCCTCGATACGGATTTGGATCAACAGCCCCGCTAGAACACATCCTTGCGGCGGCGCAACTCGGCAAATACCCGCACCGGATCGCCCCCCGGCTCCAGGCCCACGGCGCGGGCCACCGAGGGCTGGTCGGCACGCAGGAAAGGATTGGCGGCGCGTTCCTCGGACAGCAGCGACGGTACCGTGGGACGGTTGGCGGCGCGCAGGCGGGCGACCTGCTCGACACGGGCGGCAAGGTCGGGATTGTCGCGCTCTACCAGCCGGGCGAAGCGGCCGTTGGACGCGGTGTATTCGTGGGCGCAGAAAACCTTGGTGTCGCCGGGCAGGTCACGCAGCTTGGCCAGGCTCATCCACATCTGCGCCGCCGTGCCCTCGAACAGCCGGCCGCAGCCCAGCGAGAACAGGGTGTCACCGCAAAACAGCGCCTT
This sequence comes from Magnetospirillum sp., assembly GCA_035491155.1. Lineage (GTDB taxonomy): Bacteria > Pseudomonadota > Alphaproteobacteria > Rhodospirillales > Magnetospirillaceae > Magnetospirillum. The sequence continues at coordinate 1,667 of DATJKV010000024.1, forward strand.
GGCCTCGGGCACCCAATAGGCGATGTGACCACTGGTGTGGCCGGGGGTCTCCAGCACCATCACCGCGACGCCGCCGAGCAGGAAGCTGTCGCCCTCGCCCACCTGCACGTCGATGCCGGGAATGCGGGCGGAATCCTTGCGCGGCCCCACCACCTGGGCGCCGGTGGCCGCCTTCAGCTCCAAATTGGCGCCGGTATGGTCGCCGTGATGATGGGTGTTGAGGATATGGGTGAGGGTCCAGCCGCGCCGTTTGAGCGCGTCGAGCACCGGCCCGGCCACCGCCGGGTCCACCGCCGCCGTGGCTCCACCGGCTTCGTCGTGCAGCAGGTAGACGTAATTGTCGGCCAACACCGGGATCTGCTCGATCAGCATGCCTCAACCCTCCGTCACGCCACCCGCGCCCACAGCGCCTCGGCCGCCGGGCTGAGCCGGGCACGCGGGCGGAACAGGCGGATGTCCACGCCCACGTCCCATTCATCGCCCACCACGCGCACCAGCCGTCCCTGCTCCAAATCCCGTTCCACCAGCGACAGCGGCAGCCAGGCCAGACCGCGGCCATCCTCGACCATGGTGCGCAAGACCACCGACAGATGGGAGGTAAACACTGGGCGCAGCGGCAGGGCTGGGCGGGATTTCAGTTCAGCCACCAGAATACGCCCCATGCCCGATTCCTCGGCATAGGCAAGGTAAGGAACGTCAGAGGCCGGGTTCGGCACCGCACCCGGCGCCGCCACCGGCACCAGCACGTCGCGGCCGATGGACACCGAGCGGA
>DATJKV010000025.1:0-1816 GCA_035491155.1 Magnetospirillum sp.
ACCTGCTGTCCAACGCGGTGAAGTTCACGCCTGCCGGCGGCAAGGTGGCGGTGCGCGCCGCCACCGGCCCGGACGGTCTGGAACTGGCGGTGAGCGACACCGGCATCGGCATCCTGCCCGAGGACCTGGACAACATCTGGACGCCCTTCTACCAGGTGGACACCTCGCTGGCCCGCCGGTTCGAGGGGGCCGGCCTGGGGCTGCCCATCGTCCGCCACTATGTCCACGCCCATGGCGGCCACATCGAGGTCGACAGCCAGCCCGGCCGGGGCACCACCTTCACGGTGACGCTGCCGGCCGAGCGGTTGATGGCCTAGTGGATCGGAATGACGATGTTCAGCAACGGCGACGGAGCCGGCGCGTAGACCACCGGCGGGGCGGCGTAGACCACCGGCGGCGGCGCGTAGACCACGCGCGGAGGCGGCGCGACGATCACGCGGGGCGGCGGGGCATAGACCACCCGCGGCTCATCGTCCCAGCGGTCCCAGCCGCGATGATGCCCGTGCTCATGTCCCCAGCCACGCCCCCAATCATCGGCCATGGCGGGGGCGGCGGCGCCCAGGGCGATAGTGGAAACGATCACAGCCTGCACGACAGTGCGGATATTCATGGCGGCCCTCCTCCTTGAAGGGTCTTCCGCCTGCCCGAGGGGGCTGGCGGATCAGCCGTTCGATGGAATTAAGATGACGGCAAATTGCGCCGGAACCATGGCAACCGCGCGTGTCATTGTTGGGACGCTGGCGTGCCGACCGCATGGACCACAAACAGACGGCTATGACCTGTCATGGTTGTGAAATGATCGTACCCCCCTTATGCTGTGAGCCGGGAGAGAGAGGGGGGATGAATGAATTTAAATCACAAGATCAGTGTCTTTTTCGTCGCTATGGCGACCGGCCTGATCGTCATGTTGGTCGCCACCAGCCTTTACGCGTTCCGCAGCTTCTCCATCGCCTCTTCGACGGAACACATCCGCACTGCTGCCGAGATCGTGCGCGTACACCTGACCGAATCCATGATCAACGGCGTCATCGACCGCCGCGAGAGCTTCCTCAAGCGCCTCATGGAGGTGCAGGGTCTGGCGTCGGCCCGCGTGGTGCGCTCGCCCCTGGTGGTGCAGCAATTCGGCCAGGGCTTCACCGAGGAAAAGCCCTCGGACGACCTGGAGCAGCAGGTGCTGCGCGAGGGCAAGCCCCAGTATGAGATCGTCGAAACCGACGACGACACCCTGATCCGCGGCACCATCCCTTTCATCGCCACCAACCATGGCTCGCCCAACTGCCTTCAGTGCCACAACGTGCAGGAAGGCATGGTGCTGGGCGCGGTCACCATGAAGGTGTCCATCGCCGCCCTGAAGCAAAAGGCCATGCTGACCGTGGCGGGGGTCGTCGGCATCGTCGCCATCTTCGCCGGCGCCGCCTTCTTGCTGATCCGCCGCACCATCCAGCCCATGGCGCTGACCGCCCACAACGTCGAGGTCGCGGTGCAGCGGGCCTTGCGCGGCGACTTCAAGGCCAAGGTGGAACAGCTGACCTCGGACGAGATCGGCCAGATCGCCGGCGACATGAACCGCCTGCTGGGCTTCCTGGACCAGGGCCTGACCCGCATCGGCGACAACGTGGCGCGCCTGACCAACAAGACCACCGGCGCCGACGAGAACCAGCTGGAGGCCACCATCGCCATGGTGGACGGCCTGACCCGTGCCGCCCACTTCAAACAGGCCATCGAGGAGGACGAGACCAAGTCCGAAATCCACCAGCGCCTGGCCAGCACGCTGCAGCAGGAATTCGGTATCCGCGAATACTCGCTGTACGAAATG
>DATJKV010000026.1:0-4706 GCA_035491155.1 Magnetospirillum sp.
GCTCGGACAGCAACATGCGGCCCAGGCGGAACTGGGCTTCGGTATCACCCGAGAAGGCGGCATCCTCGTACCAGTGCCTGGCCTTGGCCAAGTCGACGGGAACCCCCTCGCCCTTCTCGTAGGCGGCGCCCAGCGCCAGGATGGCATCGATGCGCCCCTGGGCCGCCAACGCCTCGAGCCAGGAGGCGCCGATGGGGCCGCCCAGGTTCTCGGTCTCGCCGGACAGGAACAGCTGGAGGAAGCGCGCCTTGGCGGCCTCGTCGCCCAGCACGCCGGCACGCTGCCACCAAAGGGCGGCGGCATTCGTGTCGCGCTTGACCCCGGCGCCCTGCTCGTAGGCCTTGGCGACCTCGACGGCAGCCGTTTTCTCGCCATTGCCGGCGGCGATGGCGAACCACGACACCGCTTCGGCCGGGCTCTTCTTCATCCCCTTGCCGTCGCGGAAGGCCAGCGCCAGTTGGTACTGCGCCTCCGGATCGCCTTGCATGGCCTGCTGGAGCAGCGAGGGCTTGGCCGGCGCTTGCGGGGCCGTATGGGCGGCGGGCGGCTTGGGGTGGGGCTTGGGGCGGGAAGTCTGCGCCAGGGCCGGCCCTGCAATCACGGTGGCGAGCAGGGCGGCGGCGAACGCGGTCCTCATGGGTGGGCGGCTTTCACAGTCAGGCTGAAACTTACGAAAGTCATGATTCCATACGGCCCGCCGACTGTAAATGGCCGCCTGGGGGCCTCAGCCCTTCCCCACCGGCGTAGGTCCCATTCCTTGATAGGCATCGTCGATCAGATGGGCCAGCCGGATGTCGCGCTCGGTCACGCCGCCGGAATCATGACTGGTCAGCGTCACCTCGACCCGGTCGTAGGCGTTGCTCCAATCCGGGTGGTGATTGAGCTTCTCGGCCTTCAACGCCACCTGGGTCATGAAGGCGAAGGCTTGCGAGAAGTCGTGGAAGCGGAACGAACGGCAAATTGCGTCCTTGCCTATGCACTCCTGCCATCCGGGCAACCCCAACAGGGCCGTCGAGCGGGTACTGCCGGTAAGAGTCTGGGCCATGGCGGGCTCCTTTTCAGCTATGATGGAGTCTATGGGCGCTCTTGGCGCCCCCATCAAGGCAAGCTATGGTGCGCCCCATGTCGCGTGTCATCCCGCCCCACACCACCCCGCCCACCCTGGCCGACCTGGAGACCATCGCCAGCGCGGCCTATGCCGAGATTCCCGACGAGTTGCGGCGTTACGCCGCCGACGTGATCATCCGCGTCGAGGACTTCCCCGACGAGGACGTCGAGCAGGAAATGGGGCTGGAATCGCCCTTCGACCTTCTGGGCCTGTACCGAGGGGTGTCGCTGGCCCATCAGACATTCGGCGATTCGGCGCCGCGTTCCGACGTGGACATGATCTTCCTCTACCGTCGTCCCCTCCTCGATTATTGGTGCGAGACCGGCGAAGACTTGACGAGTCTGGTAAAACACGTCCTCATTCACGAGATCGGCCACCACTTCGGCCTCAGCGACGACGACATGGAGCGCATCGAGGACGAGGCCTGACGGCGGCCGGCTGCCATAGTTGCCGGAGGTGACGTGACCCTCGCCGTTCCCGCCCCCCAAATTCCCGTCCCCTTGGCGCCCGACCAACTCTACCGCGTCTGCGATCCCGACCGCCTGCCATTCGCCACCACCGCCGAGCTGCCCGACAGCGAGGAACCGGTCGGCCAGGACCGCGCGGTGGAATCCATCCGCTTCGCCATCGGCATGCGCCACCGCGGCTTCAACCTGTTCGCGCTCGGGCCCGAGGGCACCGGGCGGCGCTCGCTGGTGATGCAGTACCTGACCCAGGCGGCCGCCCGCCAGCCGGTGCCCGACGATTGGGTCTACGTCCACGATTTCGGCGATGGCCACCGCCCGCGCGCCGTGCGCCTTCCCGCCGGCCGCGCCGCCGGCCTGAAGAAGGACATGGAATGGCTGGTGGAGGAACTGGCGGTGGCCCTGCCCGCCGCCTTCGAGGCCGAGGAATACCGCAACAAGAAGCAGGTGCTGGAAGAGGCGTTCAAGGAGCGCCAGGAAAAGGCCTTGGGCCGGGTGGGCAAGGAGGCCAAAGAGAAAGGGGTGGCCCTCATACGCACCCCCGTCGGCTTGGCGCTGGCGCCCATGCGCGACGGCGAGGTGTTGTCGCCCGACGAATTCAAGCAACTGCCCGAGGAAGAGCAGGCCCACTTCAAGGAAGAAATGGAGGCCCTGCAGGAAAAGCTGGAAGCCACTATCAAGCAGGTGCCCCAGTGGGAGCGCGAGACCCGCGCCAAATTGCGTGAGTTGGAGCAGGAGGTGGTGTCCTTCGCCATCAGCCATCTGATGGACGAACTGACGGACCGCTATTCCGACCTGCCCGAGGTGCTGGACTACCTGGCTGCCGTGGCCGGCGACATTGCCGCCAACGTGGGCGATTTCGTAAATGGCGACGGCGGCGAGGACGAGTCCAAGCCGCGCGGCAAGCCCACCGGCGAGGGCGGCATCCGCCGCTACCGGGTCAACGTTCTGGTCAACAACGCCTCGGTCACCGGCGCCCCGGTGGTCTATGAGGACCATCCCACCCAGCCCAACCTGATCGGCCGGACCGAGCATTTCGCCCATTACGGCGCCCTGATCACCGATTTCAACCTGATCAAGCCGGGCAGCCTGCACAAGGCCAATGGCGGCTATCTGGTGCTGGACGCGCTCAAGCTGCTGATGAACCCGTTCGCCTGGGAGGATTTGAAGCGGGCCCTGAAGGCGCGCGAGGTGCGTATCGAAAGCCCGGGCCAGAGCACGGGCCTGATGAGCACGGTGACGCTGGAGCCAGAAGCGATCCCGCTGGACATCAAGGTGGTGATGATCGGCGACCCCATGCTGTACTACCTGCTGTCCCACAACGACCCGGAATTCGCCGAACTGTTCAAGGTGGCGGCCGATTTCGACTGGCGCATGGACCGAACCGATACCGCTGTGCTCGGCCTCGCCCGCTCGCTGGCGACGCTGACCCGCAAGGAAGGCCTGCGCCCGCTGGATCGGAGTGCGGTGGCGCGGGCGGTGGAACAGGCATCCCGCGACGTAGAGGATTCCACCAAGCTGTCCACCCACATGGCCAGCCTGGCCGATTTGGTGCGCGAGGCCGATTACTGGGCCGGCCGCGACAATGCCGAAATCATCGCCGCATGCCATGTCCAGCAGGCGGTGGACGCCTCCACCTATCGCCAGGACCGAGTGCGCGAGCACGTGCAGGAGGAAATCCGGCGCGGCATCGTCCACATCGACACCGAAGGCGCGGCCATCGGCCAGATCAACGGCCTGGCGGTGCTCGAGTTGGGCCGCTTCTCCTTCGGCCGGCCATCGCGCATCACCGCGCGGGTGGCGCTGGGCAGGGGCGACGTGGTGGATATCGAGCGCGAGGTGGATTTGGGCGGGCCGCTGCATGGCAAGGGCGTGCTGATCCTGACCTCGTTCCTGTCCGGCCGCTTCGGCGTGGACGGCCCGCTGTCGCTGGAGGCGCGGTTGGTGTTCGAGCAGTCGTATGGTGGGGTAGACGGGGATTCCGCCTCCTCCACGGAACTTTACTGCCTGCTCTCGGCTCTGTCGGAGCTGCCGATCAAGCAGGGCTTCGCCGTCACCGGCTCGGTGGACCAGAACGGCAATGTCCAGGCCATCGGCGGCGTCAACGAGAAGATCGAAGGCTTCTTCGACCTGTGCAGCGCCCGTGGCCTGACCGGCGAGCAGGGCGTGCTGATTCCCGCCACCAACGTGCCCCACCTGATGCTGCGTCGCGACGTGGTCGAGGCCTGCCGCCAGGGAAAATTCGCCATCTACCCGATCCGGACCATCGACGAGGGCATCACCCTGCTGACCGGGGTGCCGGCGGGCGAGCGCGACGCCAGGAACGACTATCCGCCCGGCTCGGTGAACCGCCGGGTCATGGCACGGCTGGCCCGCTTCTACCGCCGCATCGAGGAACTGCACGCCGGCATCGGCGGCAGCCGCGAGAACGGACGCAACGGGCGATGAGCACGCCCATCCGCCGCATCCTGGTGGCGGTGGACGCCAGCCCGCTGTCGCTGGCGGCGGCCGAGGCCGCCTGCTCGCTGGCCGGCCGGCTGGGCGCGCAGGTGGAAGCGCTGTTCGTCGAGGACATCAACGTGGTGCGTCTGGTGGCGCACCCCTATGTCCACACCATCTCGTTCGCCGCCGCACGGCGGCAATCGGCCGACGACACCTTGATCGGCAAGGCGCTGGAGTTGCAGATGGTGGCCGCCCGCCGAGCCCTCGACGCGGCGCTGGAGGCCAGCGGCGCCCACGGCGCGTTCGCCGTGCGCCGGGGCAAGGTGGAGGCCGAGCTGTTGGCCGCCGACCACGCCTGCGACCTGCTTTGCCTGGGCTGGAGCGGCCGCGCTGACCCAGGCTCACGCCCACGCCTGGGCTCGGTCGCCCGCGCCGTCGCCGGGGCGGCGGCCGGCTCGGTGCTGCTGATGCAGAAGTCGGCCGCCGGACCGGTCTGCCTATGGTGGGACGGCAACCCACGGGCGCTGGCTATGGCCACCAGCCTGGCCGCCCGTGACGGCGGCGCGGTGCAAGTTCTGGTGCCGGCCACCAACCGCGACGCGGGCACCCGCCTGGGCCAATCGGCCCTTGACGCCCTCGCCCAGACCGGCCTGCCAGCCCGCATCCTCGCCGTGGGCCGGCCCTCCACCCTG
>DATJKV010000027.1:0-2440 GCA_035491155.1 Magnetospirillum sp.
TGGGCAACCACAACGTACAGAACGCGCTCGCGGCGATTGCCATCGGCAACGAGATGGAGATCGACGACGGCACGCTGCGCAGCGCGCTTGCCGCCTTCCGTGGCGTCAAGCGCCGCTTCACCAAGACCGGCGAGGCCAAGGGCGTCACCGTCATCGACGATTACGGTCACCACCCGGTCGAGATCGCAGCCGTGCTGAAGGCCGCCCGCTCGGCCACCACCGGCAACGTCATCGCCGTGGTGCAGCCCCACCGCTACACCCGCCTGTCCAGCCTGTTCGCCGAGTTCTGCACCTGCTTCAACGACGCCGACACGGTGATCGTGGCCGACGTCTACGCGGCAGGCGAACAGCCCATCGAGGGCGTGGACAAGGACGCCCTGGTCAAGGGCCTGCAGGAGCATGGCCACCGCCACGTGCTGGCGCTGCCCGAAGCCAACGCCCTGGCCGGCATCGTCGGCGAGATCGCCCAGGCCGGTGACTTCGTGGTCTGCCTGGGCGCCGGCAACATCACCCAGTGGGCGCACGCTTTGCCTGCGGAACTGGAGGCCGGCAAATGATGACCGCGCTGCGCCAGGATCACTGGGCCGACACCCTGCCGCCGGTGCGCGGGCGCATCTCGCGCCAGGCGCCGCTGGGCGGCCTGACCTGGTTCCGCGTCGGCGGCCCGGCCGAAGTGCTATTCCGCCCGGCCGACGTGGACGACCTGGCCCAATTCCTCGCCGCCCTGCCGGCCGAGGTGCCGGTCACCGTCATCGGCGTCGGCTCGAACCTTCTGGTGCGCGATGGCGGCGTGCCGGGCGTGGTCATCCGCATGGCCGGCCCCTTTGCCGGCGTCACCGTCGAGGGCACCACCATCACCGCCGGCGCCGCCGCCCTGGACCTTACCGTCGCCATGACCGCGTTGGAGCTGGGCATCGGCGGGCTGGAATTCCTGTCGGGCGTGCCGGGCACCATCGGCGGCGCGCTCCGCATGAACGCGGGCGCCTTCGGCGGCGAGATGAAGGAGGTCACCCTCTCGGCCCAGGCGCTGGACCGCCAGGGCAAGCTGCACACGCTGACGCTGGAGCAGCTGGGCTTCGGCTACCGCCATTGCGGCGTGGATGAAAGCTGGATCTTCACCCAGGCCGTCCTGCAAGGCCGCGACGGCGACAAGGGTGAAATCTCGCACCGCATGGCCGAAATCCGCTCGGCCCGCGAGGCCAGCCAGCCCACCCGCACACGCACCGGCGGCTCCACCTTCGCCAATCCGCCGGGTGCCAAGGCGTGGGAGCTGATCGACAAGGCCGGCTGCCGTGGCCTGACCATCGGCGGCGCCCAGGTCAGCGAGAAGCATTGCAACTTCCTGATCAACACCGGCGACGCCACCGCCGCCGACATCGAAGCCCTGGGCGAGGAAGTGCGCCGCCGCGTGCTGGAAACCTCGGGCATCGAACTGCGTTGGGAAATCCGTCGTATCGGCGTTCCGGGAGAAACCGCATGACCTCGCGCAGCGGAGCGAAGCAGATTCATCGCGTGACTGTCCTGATGGGGGGAGCTTCCGCCGAGCGTGAGGTGTCGCTGAACTCGGGCAAGGCGGCCGGCAAGGCGCTGACCGAGGCCGGATTCCACGTGACCACCCTGGACGTGGGGCGCGATCCCGCCGATCTGGTGCGCGAACTGGTGGCCTCGAAGCCTGATGTGGTGTTCAACGCGCTGCACGGCCGCTTCGGCGAAGATGGCTGCGTCCAGGGGGTGCTGAACCTGCTGGGCATTCCCTACACCCATTCGGGCCTGCTGGCCTCGGCCGCCGCCATGGACAAGGCCTTCGCCCGGCGCCTGTTCGAGCAGGCCGGCATTCCGGTGGCGAAGGGCGAGGTGGTCAAGAAGGGCCAAGCGACTTCGATCCCGCGCCCGCACGTGGTCAAGCCGCTGAACGAAGGCTCGTCGGTGGGCGTCTACATCCTGCATCCCGGCGACACGCGCGATCCGCTGAAGGACTGGCCGTTCGACGCCGACGAGGTGCTGGTGGAAGCCTTCATCCCCGGCCGCGAACTGACCGCAGCCGTGATGGGCGACCGGGCGCTCGGCACCCTCGAAATCACCTCGGACCGCGGCTGGTACGACTACGAGGCCAAGTACGCCCCCGGAGGCTCGCGCCATATCTACCCGGCGCCGCTGCCCAAGGCCGATTACGACGAGGCCTGCCGCCTGGCGCTGGCTGCCCACCGGGTGCTGGGCTGCCGCGGCGTGTCGCGCACCGACCTGCGCTACGACGACACCCACCCGGGCGAGGCGCCCAAGCTGTACGTGCTGGAAGTAAACACCCAGCCGGGCATGACCGCCACCTCGCTGGTGCCGGACATCGCCGGGCAGGAGGGCATCAGCTTCCCCGAGCTGGTGCGATGGATGGTGGAGAACGCCGCATGCGACGCCTGAGCAGCAGCGATATTGTCATCACCGC